>CAYSWR010000036.1:0-9300 GCA_964434855.1 uncultured Nitrosopumilaceae archaeon
CTTGAAGACAATTTTTTATTAAAAATACCAACATAATCTCCTATTTTGCATTTTTATCCAATGGTTTCTCTAAAAATAGGCGTGACTTGAGAATATGTTCTACGCTGTCAAGTATTTCAGTAAATTCTTTTCCTGTTACAACAGATATGCTATGTGACGCTGCTAATGATTTTGCCATTTCTGAAACAGAAGGAATTCCTATAAGAATAGCTAAACTTGGAGACGTGTCAAGAACTTTGACTAACATGGAATTCATCTCGGCATCGCCTATTTCAGACTCTGAACTCTTTATGTCTATTAGGATGGTTTTATTCTCACTGTTGTATGCATAAATGCTGGCTTTGTGCATCACTCCGCTTTTTCCTTTAACTGATGAGGAGGGTTCTATAGTAAACCCTTCAAGGATTTTAAGCGCTGAGAGCTTTGGTACAAGAGAATACGAATAGGTTGAAACTGATTTGGCATCTACTCTGAGTTTGTAAAATGGGATAACTGCGATGTCTGCTTGATTGATGTCAAAGTCATGATCAAATTTTCTGCAATGTAATTTAATTACGAGATCATCAAAACGGCTCTTACATTGGTTACATTCGTACCATCTCCCAAGCTTTCGTAACTCATTTTCAGGATCTTTTATGGTCTTTTTACATGATTCACATTTGGTAATTTCTTCAGAACTTTCTCCAAAACCACTCTTTGTATTGATATGACCACAAACCGTATGTTCGATTAGGTGCAGCTTTGCAACATTGCTTGAATGGCAAGATGAGCAATACATCTTGATGCTGTTGTTGATATATTGAGGGTGTTTTGGACATACTGGCAGTCTCTCATATTCGCTTTTTTCAAGGATTCCGTCAGTTGGTGAGGAGAGTTCATCTAAAAGCGAGGAAACATGTTCTGTGGTGCCTAATTCTTCCAAGAGTGGATATGTCCAAAAATTTTCTTCAAAGTTAACAGACGGTTTTATGCTGTCTTCATTACTGCTTAATATTATTCCAACTAGTTTGCTTGCTTCACTGTTGCCTTTTAGTTCCTTTATCTGATCTCCTAAAATTTGTTTTGTCTTGTCATCTGAAAATAGTTGTTCGGTAGATGGAACCAAAGGATTTTTTTTATCTGCAACTAATTCCCCTTTAGTGTTGCTACCAAAATCAAATACCTCGTCTAGCATTTGTTTTTGATTTGTAGATGATACTGGGGAACCCTTTTGAGTGCCATGTATTGCTTTGTCATTTTCAGGTACCTTACTCCAACCTTTGTGACCAAGCTGTCTTTCCTTTTCTTTTAGTGGATCATTTACTTTACCCATGATCGAGGTCTCAAGTTGATTTATTTTAGTTTCAAAAAATGTAACTTTGCTGTTCATCTCTGTTATTGCCTTGAGTACATCTGACAAGGTTGCTTCAGTTGTTAGTTTTGGATTTTGCGCTTTACTCTGCGTTGACATACTCTCAGGTACAACCGAAGTGCCTTTTTTCTTTGAAGGAAACCACTTCAATTTGCCTTCCACCTTTTATTTTGATGTGTGTTGTTCATTGTTACACGGCTCCTATCAATGCAAACACGCCAACTGAAAGTGCGATTAATATTACAATGTGTTTTACGCCAGCAACAAATGACCCTTCACCTATTTTGCCTGCGGCCAGTCCACCAAATATTGATTCAACGATGCTCATGTGAAGCATGAGTTTGTTCAACTCATCTATGCTTACATCGGCTAGCCCGGCAAATAATCCCGCCCCCTGGACGCCGGCTTGAGAAGCAAGAGTTATCTGAATCTTTTCTATCTCTGCAAAGAATTGGAAAACGAGAATTGCTACTATGCTAAGGAATACTGCAAATGATATGTATATTGTAAATACGTATGGTCTCATGGTAGATTTGCGTTCGTTTTCTAAATTTTCCATTTCACTTACGTGTTTTTGGATGACCTCTATTGTATCTCCAACATCTCCACCAGTCTCCATTGCAAGATGTAGTAAGGTCATTACACGTCTTGCTGTCCTTGTTTGCACTCTTTCTACAAAATTAGCAAATGCCTCTTCTACTGGCATACCCCAACTCAAATTTGCTCTCAGGTTTCTTAATTCTGGAGTAAGTGCACCCATCTTACGATTTGCAGCCTCTGAAATTCCCTGTATGATGCTGTGACCGCTGACTACGGAACTTCGAAGACCAAGAAGAAAAATTGGCAAGTTCTTATCTATGCTACCTTTTCTATGAACTTGCCTCAGGTTAACTGTAACTATGGGCATTACACCAGCAATTATTCCAGCTACTGCTCCCATGTCTCTTATGGTAGTGTTTCCTACTATTGACGAAATACTAAATGTAATCATAATCACACTTATGGCACTTACAGCTGACAATACAAGCAACTTTTTTTTCTGACTGGCAGCAGTAGGCGCTCTTTTCTTTTTGGCAGATCTTACTATTGTTTTTTGTTTTCCTTCTAACATTTTCTTTACCTCTTTGGCACCATTCCATCAATCATTATCAGTATCACTATTCCAAATATTGGAACTAGCAAGTATGAAATTAACATCATCATGGTCGTTATGTCCAATCCCATAAAGGTAGTTGCCATAGTGGCCATGATGGAGAACATGATTATAGCCATCAACGGGAATACGACTAGCAAAATGGTATACATTTCTGCAATAATTCCAAGTGATGCTGTCATTTTTTGTATGGTCTGCTTTTTTTCTTCCATCTGAACTTTAGCCAAAGCTGTAAAGTATTCCTTTAGATTTCCACCAGTTTGTATTGTTGAGATCAAACCTTCAAGAAGTTCAGAGAAAGCTTCAGATGGAGTTTTGCGAATAAGATCAGTTAATGCTGAGATTATGTCCATTCCTAAAATATCCACATCACGAATTATGTATCGTGCACTTCGAACAAATTCCTCTTTTGTGTTTTCTTTGGCAATAGCTTTGAAAATGCCTTCCAAGGTCAATCCGCTTGCTGCAAGCGTTGCCATGTATCCAATAAAGTACGGAGCTTCTTCTTGGAGCCTTCTCTTCCTAGTGCTAACATTTACTTCTGGATACTTGTACATTACACCCAACCCAGCTTCAAAACCAGCTGCAGCTGCAATAAAGGGAAAGAAAATTTTCAGTTCTGTTTGTTGTATATTGATAATAAAAACAAACGCAGTAGCAAAAACCATAGAAACAATGCCTACTATGATTCCTACGACTACCATAGAACACACATATGCTTCATAAGGAACAGGCATCATGGCCTTGTCAAGTTTGTTTTCTAAATTCATTAATCTTGGATATAAGAACTTGATTCTATTTCCAAGTAGTTTATAACTTGCTGCGTAAATAGCAGAAACTTCTTCCTTTTCCTTAGGCTTTGGTACTTTTTTTGTACGGTGTACGGGAGATGGTTGTACTAATTGTGTTTTATTTTGATTCGTATTAGGAATTGGGACGTTATCTTTTTTCTGTTCCTTTTTCACAAGGTTCTTGAAGCTAAACATAATTAATCACGTTAAGAACCTCTTTCTTTCATAGAATCTTTCTGGATTGGAGTAAAACTCCATTATTGTAGCATTTACCTCTTTAGCGTTACGAACGTCACTTGACGCCATCATCCACTCTAGAGCAGTTTTTCTTTTGCTAAGTTCACGGGTAACAAGGTCTTTTGTTAAACCTAGTCTGCTTGCTATTTTATCAAACATTATGCTTTTACCTGTGAATTCATGTTTGTCTGTTTCAGGATTCCATTTGAAAACATCACTGAGAAGAATCTCTTCTGATTTTTCATCATAGCCTGCAATCTCAGAAATTTGCATTACTCTTCTTACTGATTTGTCACCTATTCTAATCTTTAATTGTAAAAGAATTGCGTTCAACGTAGTAACTAAAAGTACCTTAGGAACCTCCATTGGTACAGAAGTTAACCTGGTTATACAAGATTTCACAGAGTCTGCGTGAATTGATGAAAAGCCACCGTGACCGGTTGCCATGGCCTGAAATAGTGTGTGAGCCTCTCTACCTCTTGTTTCTCCTACTATGATGATATCTGGTCTTTGTCTTAATGCTGCCCTTAATAGGTCAAATTGTGTGATTTCTCCAACTCCACCAGCGGTAAAGGTCTGTCTGGAAATTGAAGGAATCCAGTTTTCATGGGGAAGGTTTAGTTCTGGTGTGTCTTCGATACTTACTATTTTGTTACTAGGATGGATAAAGGACGCAATTGCGTTAAGCGTAGTAGTCTTTCCACTTGCAGTGCCTCCAGATATTAACATAGTTAATTTATTCTCTACAAGGAACCAAAGGTAGGCTGCAATATCTGACGAAACGGTATTTGATCTGATAAGATCAATAATCGTGATAGGATCCTCTTTGAAATGTCTTATAGTAAAAGTACTGCCACGCTTTGTAACCTCGTGTCCCAAAGTAAGGTTGATTCTACTTCCATCTGGAAGAGTTGCATCAACAATTGGATTAGCTACAGAAACGTGTTTTCCTGATACATAAGCTAACTTTCGAACAAAATTTTCTAGTTCAGCGTTAGTGGGAAATATGATATTTGTAGGCATGGATTCATACTCTCGGTGCCATATGTAGAGTGGAATATTTGTCCCATCACAACTAATTTCTTCTATCATGTTATCATGCATCACTGGATCAATTACCCCATAACGCGTAAAATCCCTAATAGCATAATAGAATATCTTGCGAAAGTCTCTACGTTGTATATCTAATCCATATTTATCAATCATGCTAACGATCTTTTTCTTTAGTCGTTCTTCAGCATCTGCACGTGATTTTATGTCGTTTAAATCTATACTAAGTTCGACGATCAACATTTTTCTTATTTTATCAAAATTTTCTTTATCTTTCGCGGTCAAAGTCGGTTCAATTATCATGTATCTTTTTCCTCCTTTGGCAGTAGGATCTCTCATAATCCCAGCGTAGACTCCATAGTTTTCGTATCCGGTTTTAGAAACAGTGATAAAGTTTTTCATTTCATCAACATCGTCAATGAACTTTTGTTCATTGACAGAATTTCCAATTGTTCTTGGGTTTTCCTGAGGTTTGGGAACTGAATCTTTTGAATTTATCGGTTCTGCAGAGGTTGTTTTTACTTCCTTTTTAATTAATTTGTCTTTAAAAATTTTAAAATTCAACATTTCATCTCTAACGCCTCTTCCAAATTTTGCATTTTGATTTTTTTGTCAGCTTGGCAATTAACAAATATGATTGCTCTAAATGCAAAAATGACCTTACTCAAGGCATACCGTTTTTTCCCTGATTTTAAATACGATTTCCTATTATTGCTATACATCCATTTCTCCCTTTTATTTTCATATCTTTGTTTTGCAATACAAATGGCTGTGTGAGTATTTTTTCTGACATACAATTTAGAGGAGAAATGAGACTTTCTCTCATGTTTCTATTTGGATGATTTTTGTTCTAAATTGGGAAATTGATGAATTACCAACATATGTCACTAAATTAATGAAAGAAACTCGTACCTTATGTTGGATAATTTAAACAACAAAAGAAAATACACTATTTCCAATTTTAACGCAAAAGCTGTTTTTTTAATCTAGTGGATTCCTTAAGGCTGCGTGTAAAGCGTTCTATATGAGATTCAATTTTTTTTGCTTCTAACCCTTCAATTAATCGTAGGAATGCAGATCCAACTATGATTGCGTCTGCTCCCACCTTAATGAAATTTCTTGCTTGCGTGGGATTTGAAACACCAAAGCCAACTGCAATTGGAATTTTTCCATTAGCAATTTTTTTGGCGTTTTTTATTGCATTTATTGTGTACTTTTTAATTTTTTGTTGTGCACCCGTAGTTCCATAGACTGAAACAAGATACAAAAATCCTGAAGATGCGCGTATTATTTTTTTGATCCTTTCTTTAGATGTGTTGGGCGATACCAAGAAAATTGCATCTGCCTTGTATTTATGAATGGCATTTAGATATTGTCTTGCTTCTTCAACAGGCATGTCTGGTAAGACGAATCCATCGATGCCAGCTTTTTTTGCACTGGCAATGAATTTGTCATATCCCTGTCTATAAAGCAGGTTTGTGTAAGTCATCAAAACAAGAGGAAGGTCAGTTTCTTTCCGTATTTTTTTTACAATGCCAAAAAATTTTGTTGTGTTGATGCCGTTTTTTAAAGCATAATGAGTTGCATTTTGAATCACAGGTCCATCTGCAAGTGGATCTGAAAAGGGCAGACCAAGCTCAATTATGTCTGCACCTCCTTTTATGAGGCCACGTACGGCAGAAAAAGTTCCTTTCTCGTTTGGGTAGCCTGCTACTACGTAAGCTATTAGTGCCTTTTGATTTTTGGATTTTAGCTCCAAAAATTTATTTTTTATTCTTGACATTTTTTTTCAAATAATTCTCTACGACTTCGACATCTTTGTCTCCACGTCCAGACAAAGTTACAACAATGGAATCAGATCTTGGTCTCTTCTTTGCTATTTTCATTGCATAAGCTACAGCATGTGATGATTCTAGTGCAGGTATGATACCCTCATATCTTGAAAGCATTAGGAATGCGTCAACTGCGTTTTTGTCATTAACGTTATCATATTTGACACGTTTTGAATCTTTTAGGTAGGAATGTTCTGGTCCAACTCCAGGATAATCCAGTCCTGCGGCTATGCTATGGGTATCAAGTATCTGTCCTTCTTTGCTTTGTAACAGATATGTCATCATGCCATGCAAAACTCCTTTTGATCCTACATTTAATGTGGCAGAATGATGATCTGTATCAAGACCTTCTCCTCCTGCTTCTATTCCAAACATTTCTGTATCGCTGTCTAATAGAGGATAAAATGTTCCAATTGCATTAGAGCCTCCACCAACGCATGCAACAAGAGAATCAGGAATTTTGTTTTCGATTTCTTTCATTTGTTGCATGATTTCCTTGCCTATGACTGATTGAAAGTCTCTTACCATGACAGGATATGGATGCGGTCCTACTGCAGAACCAAGCAAGTAGTAAGTGGTTTCCACGTTTGTAATCCAGTCTCTTATTGCCTCATTAATTGCGTCTTTTAGTGTCTGAGTTCCTTCCATGACAGGATGAACGGCAGAACCAAGAAGATTCATTCTAAACACATTTAGCTTTTGTCTTTGGGTATCTTTGTAACCCATGTAGACTTCGGATTTTAATCCAAGACATGCACAGGCCATCGCAGTAGCTACGCCATGCTGGCCTGCTCCTGTTTCTGCAATGATTCTTTTCTTTTTCATTTTTTTTGCAAGAAGCGCCTGACCTAAAGTGTTGTTAATTTTATGTGCACCACCATGCAGTAAATCTTCGCGTTTTAGATAGATCTTTGCGCCTCCTATCACTTTGGTCAAATTTTTTGCAAAGTAAAGCGGTGTTGGTCTTCCAGCATATTCACGTAGATAATAATCAAGTTCTTTTTTGAACTCTTTATCATTTTTAAATTTTAGATAAGACTCTTCTAATTCCTGTACAGCTGGAACTAGGGTCTCTGGAATGTATTTTCCACCAAACTCTCCAAACTTGCCATCCTTTGGGAATTTTATCTTCATATTGCTAACACCAATTTTTTGACATGTCCCTTGATATCTTTGCTCTTCATTATGCTACTGCCTACTAAGAACGCGTCTGCACCGCATTTATGAAGGAATCTTATGTCATTTGGTGATTCTATTCCGCTCTCAGAAAGTATTATTCTGGTCTCATTTCTGTCTTTGAGAATCTTTTTTGTTGTATTCAAATCAATTTCGAGAGTATCTAAATTACGGTTGTTTATTCCAAGCAAATCCCCATCAGTCTTTGTTGAGTTGACAAATTCTTTTTTTGTATGTGATTCAAGCAAAACCATCAAACCTTTTTTATGAGCATAGGAAATGAATTCATCAATACCGGTTGCTAGTTTTTTGTCAAAGATTGATTGTATGAGAAGGATGCAGTCTGCACCAATCTTTTCAGCTGCATCTATCTGGATTTTATCTACAACGATATCTTTCATCAATAATGGTATCTGAACAGCTTTACGAATTTTTTGGAAATATTCTGGCGAACCATTAAACAGATGGGGTTGTGTAAGAACAGAAAGTCCAATTGCGCCTCCTCCCTCCATCATCTTTGCAATCTTGACGGGATCTGATAGCTTACGTATGCTGCCAAGTGAGGGGGAAGAAAACTTCACTTCGGTGATTAGTGAAGCGTGTTTATTTTTACGAATGGTATCAATGATATTCATCTTAGATTTTGGCATTTTTTGTGCAATGTCATAAACTCCATCTTTAATGGCAAGCTGGGAGTTTTTTGTTAACTTTTGTAACATGTTTTTCATGATTTTTCAAGCTCCTCTACTTTTTGTATATTGCCACAAAAGCGAATGAGATTTCTAAAAACATCATACGCTTTTCCATTCTTGATGGAATTTAATGCAATTTGTGTCGCTTCCTGAAAATCATTTGCCATGTCTGATATGATTAAACCTGCAGCGGCATTGAGCGCAGTGACTTCGATCATTGATTTGTTGGCAGTCCCTTTTAGAACTGTAAGAAATGCCTTGATTGCCTCATCTTTTGAGAAAACTTGGATGTCGCTAAGACTTGCTTTTGCCAATCCAAGGTCTTGTGGATTTTGAATCTTCAAGCTGACTTTGCCATCTTTGAGAAGGCATATCTGATTTCTTGAGGTAGTAGAAAGCTCATCTAATCCATCATGAGATAATACCGACATGACGCTTTCTGCGCCTCTTGCCTTTAGTAACAAAACCACTCTTTCAAGATAATCTGCAGAAAAGACGCCAACTACTTGATTTCTTACTCCTGCCGGATTGCTTAGTGGTCCAAGCAAATTAAAAGCAGTTCTTGTTCCAAGCATCTTTCGCGCCTCTGCAACATTTTTCATTGCAGGGTGAAATTTTTGTGCAAACATAAATCCAATCCCAAATCTTTCTATGGCTTCACTAACTTTCTCTGGGGGCATGTCTAAATCATAACCAAAGTATTCAAAAATATCTGCACTTCCACAAATTCCAGAAACTGATCTATTGCCGTGTTTTGCTACTGAACCTCCTGCACCAGCTATTACAAATGCAGCTGCAGTAGAGACATTGAATGTTTTCATTTTATCTCCACCAGTGCCACAAACGTCAATGATTTTTCCGTTTCTTTTTGGAGTTATGTGTATGGCGTATTGTTGCATTTTGTCAAGCATTGCCAATAGTTCCTGATCAGACTCTCCTTTGTCAGTCAAGTTTCGCAAAAAATTTGCAGTCTCTTGTACGGGCACTTGTCCTTTTAGTATTTCATCCATTACTTGAC
>CAYSWR010000037.1:0-8171 GCA_964434855.1 uncultured Nitrosopumilaceae archaeon
TGGATCGGAAGGGATTCGAACCCTCGACCTTTGCGGGATTATTCCTTACGCAGTGTGAGTGCGTCATCCTAACCAGCTAGACGACCGATCCGAGCTTGTTTTCTTTTAGCACTATTTAGGGGTAATTCTATCCGATATCAACAAAGTCATTGCTTTTGGAATTATCAAAATATTTTGTACCGCATTTGAAACACTGCCACACAAAATCATTTCCTTTCTTTCCTTGATACTGCATTGGCAAATTGCATGCAGAACATATCAATTGTTTCAATGATATAAAAATGAAATAAAAAATTTAAAAAGATTCAGAATGTGGAAGCGGTTTATCCAGTCCTTACGCCAGCCTTTGCTGTGGGGTCAGCATTGATTGGGTCTACTGTGATTGTAACAGTGTCTGTCTTGACACGGCCTAGTCCATCTGTTACTGTTAGCTCAAAGACCAGAGTCTTTGTTTCACCGTTTGCAACTTCTGGTGAAGTAAATGTCGGGCTTGCTACAGTACTTGATGATAGTGTGACTTCTTCTCCTTCAATCTGTGTCCATGATAATGTCACCGTAGTGCCGCTTGGATCATTACCACTAGCATGCAAGGTAACTTTTACATTTTCATCTACTACTTGGTCTCTACCTGCGTCCGCTATCAATTCAGCTGGTTTGACGTCCTTAACAGTAAATGTTATAGTGTCAGGTTCACTGTCTACCATGCCATCGTTTACAATTAACTCGAATGTGAGTACAAGTGTAGTGTCTGCATCAACTTTTGGTGCAGTAAATGTCGGATACTGCTCTGTTGTTGATGACAGGGCAACTGCCGGTCCTTCAGTTTGTGACCACATGAAGGTCAATGCGTCACCGTCTGGATCAGCTCCAGAGCCTGCAAGTCTTCCAGAAGTATTTTCTGAGACTGTTTGATCAGAACCTGCGTCTGCTACTGGGGCTTCATTAACTGGATTAACTCTAACTATGACAGAATCAGTATCTTTACCGCCAAGTCCATCATCTACTGTAAGTCTGAATGTCAATGTTTTTGTTTCACCGTTATTTACCACCGGTGCAGTAAATGATGTGTTAGCAGCATCGTCAGACGACAATTCTACTGGTTCACCACCAGTCTGTGCCCATCTGAATGACAGTGGATCTTTGTTTGGATCTTTACCAGAGCCAGTTAGATTTACTTCTGTCTGTTCATCAACTATTTTATCAGAACCTGCGTTAGCACTTGGATTACTGTTGAAAGGTGAAACTGTAATTTGAACTGAATCCGAATCAGAACCACCATACTTGTCAGACACTGTTAGTGTGAATTCCAAACTCTTTGATTGACTATTTGCTACTGTTGGAGCAGTAAATGTTGGTGCTGGAATTATTGTTGAAGAGAATTTTACTGATTCTCCACCAGTTTGTTTCCATGAATATCGTAATTTATCACCGTCTGGATCTTCACCAGAACCTGCTAATTTAACAAGTGAGCGTTTGAATACAGTTTGATCAGGGCCAGCATCTGCCGTTGGATCGTTATTACCGGTTACGACTCTAACTGCAACCAAATCTGTTGCACTACCTAGTCCTTCAGCAGAAACGGTAAGTTTGAACATCAGAACCTTTGTTTCACCATTTGCTACGTCTGATGCAATAAATGAAGGAGTAGCTGTATTATCACCTTCTAACAATACTTGTTCGCCAAATGTTTGTGTCCATGCAAATGTCAATTCCTCACCATTTGGTGCGCTGCTTTTTGTGCCATCCAAGTCAACTGGCGTACCTTCATCTACAGTTTGGTCTGGGCCAGCATCTGCATCAAGTAAACTTACTACTGTTTTACCTACAGTCACCATAGTGATGTCAGATGCCTTACCTCCAAATCCGTCAGTTACTGAGCATTCAAATGTTAATGGTTGTTGGACAATTCTAGATGGAGCAGTAAAGGAAGGAGTGGTAGTGGTACTTGAAGAGAGTACGACCGGAACTCCATTTATTTGTCTCCATAAGAACGATAATTTATCACCATCAGGGTCAGTTCCAGAACATGTCAAAGTCACATCAGAAAGTGGATCAACAGATTGATTCTCACCTGCATCTGCCGTAGGATACTGGTTATATGGTTCAACTGTAATTCTGACAGAGTCTGTTGCTTCACCACCGCGTCCATCATCTACTGTAAGTTCAAATCCCAAAATCTTGGTTTTACCATTGTCTACATCAGGAGCAATAAACCATGGATTTTCTGCAGTTGTTGATGATAACTCGACAGATTCGCCTTCAGTTTGTGTCCATGTGAAAGACAAAACATCTTCTGGGTTTGGATCAGTTCCTTCTCCAGTTAGTATTACTTTGGTTCCTTCTTCAACATGATAAGTGTCATCATTAAGTAATCTTTCTCTTGGATAAGTGTCTGGACAACCGTCATTGTCTTTGTATTTATTCCAAGTCTCAGGAGAAGTAGGGCATCTATCTTCATCATTGAAAAATCCATCCTTGTCATCATCTGGAGTTCCTGGAACGTATTGACGTGGAGGAACATATTCATCTGGACATCCATCAGTGTCCTTGAATTGATTAAAGACTTCAGCATCTATCATACATCTGTCTTTCCAGTCAGGAACCCCGTCATCATCAGTATCAATTAACATGGAGGCACTGGAAGTAACTACAACTCGGTCTGGACACCCATCTTCATCAATGAATTTGTTATAGGTTTCACGCTGAGTTGGACACTTGTCAGCAGTGTCCTTCAATCCGTCTCTATCTGTATCAAGTTGAGAATCAAGCTTGTCTGGGCATCCGTCACTATCTAAGAATTTGTTGTAGGTTTCTGGCTGACTTGGACAATTGTCTCGTCTATCATAAATTCCATCGTCATCAGCATCTGCCACACCCTTTGATTTCTCAGCAGGTGAGACGTCAGGGCATCCGTCTTCGTCCTCAAATTTGTTGTTTGTTTCCTTTGCATCAGGACATGTATCATACAGGTCTGATACACCGTCCCGATCAGTATCTAGAACAGACAGATATAGATCTGGACATCCATCTTCATCCATTATTCCTTCATAGTCTTCTGGTAAAACTGGACAATCATCAACATCGTCAGGAATCTGATCCCTATCACGATCTATTTCCTGAGCCATTACACTTGGTAAAGCACTAAAAAGTAGCAAAAATGCTAAAGTCAGCGCATAAAACTTGGATTGCAATATTACTGTGAGTTAAATCACACTGATTAAAAGCTTTCGTTCATTTCGATCATGATTTTTTGATCGTATTTTTCGATTTGGAAAAATGTGGAGTTGATGTTTTTTGCTTCAGTAAATGGTAAATTTATATCAATTGTTGAATTTTTGGCATACTGGATCTAGTCACTGCAGATCGATAAACTAACAATTAGCAAGTCCGCATATAGTTTTTAACAACAATGATACCTCTTAGATAAAATGCAGCGTTTTGATCTTGGAGAATGGGATTTAACAGAACTAGTAAAAAACCACAAGAGTCCTCAATTTACAAAACAAATCCAGATCATAGAAAATAAGGTAAAGCGTTTTGAAAAAAACAAGGCCTATCTAAAACACACTATTTTACCACAAAAGTTTTTCAAGATTCTTAAAGAGTTGGAGGAGATTTCAAAGGAGGCTAGCATCGTTGGGGGTTATGCATCACTTGCTTATTCTGCAAACACCCAATCAGATGAGGCAACAACATTACTTACAAGAATAACAAAATTGGGATCTGATATTGAGAATCGTACTTTGTTTTTTGACCAATGGTGGAAAAAACAGATTGACCAAAAAAACGCTGAAAGATTGATGAAATCCGCAGGCCAGTTGGCAGAGTTCCTCAGACACAAACGAGTTGTTGCAAAATACGCTCTCACAGAGCCTGAAGAGAGAATAATTAACACTTTGGATGTCACAGGAAGCACTGCACTTGTAAAATTATATGATAAAATCACCAATAGTTTCCAATATGTTGTAAAAATTGATGGAAAAGAAAAAAAATACAACAGAGAACAACTTACACAGCTAATTAAAAGTCACAAATCAAAAACAAGAGAAGCTGCTTACAGATCGCTTTTAGGAGAATATGAAAAACACAAAGGTGTACTAGGTGAAATATATCAGAATTTAGTTTTAAATTTGAAAAACGAATGCCTTGAAATTAGAAAATACGCTTCACCAATTTCGGTTAGAAACATAGGAAATGATGTAGATGATAAAACTGTCGATTCACTTCTTTTTGTTTGTAAAAATAATGCATCTGTGTTTCAAAAATATTTCAAATACAAAGCTCGCATGTTACGAATGAAAAAACTTTGCAGATATGACATCTATGCACCGGCCTTGACAAACGTAAAACAAAAAACATACACATTTGATCAAGCGGTAAAACTTGTTTTGAAAACCTTAAACGATTTTAGTCCAAAATTATCAGAACATGCAAGAAAAGTATTTACAAAAATACACGTAGATTCGACTATCAGAACTGGAAAAAGAAGCGGCGCATTTTGTAGTACCATATCGCCAAATATTACACCGTATGTTTTTGTAAATTTCAATGGAAAAACAAATGATGTTTTTACTCTTGCACATGAACTTGGCCATGCCATACATAGCGAATCCGCCTCTGACAAATCCATATTTGTACAAGAGGCATCTTTACCTTTAGCAGAAACTGCATCTACTTTTTCAGAAGTGTTATTGTATGATGAGATTTTAAACAAAGTAACAGATGAAGAAAAAAGAATGATGCTTACAGAACAGGCGGATGATCTGTATTCAACTATAATGAGACAGGCATTCTTTACTACGTTTGAGATTTCTGCCCATAAAAAGATAGGAGATGGTGCAACTGTTGAAGAAATCACTCAGGCATACAGCAAGAATCTCAAGGAACAGTTTGCTAATTCAATTGACGTCTCAGAAAACTTTGGGGTTGAGTGGAGTTGCATACCTCACTTTTATCATACGCCGTTTTACTGCTATGCATATTCATTTGGAAACTTGCTTGCGCTTTCTTTCTTCCAGCGATACAAAGAGGAAGGAAGATCTTTTGTGCCAATATATCTTGAGATTCTTGGTGCAGGAGGTTCAAAGAAGCCAGAAATGCTACTCAAAGAATATGACATAGATATCACCTCAGAAAAATTCTGGCGAGATGGATTTGTATACATCAAAAACCAGATTGACAGACTAATAAAATCATGATTAAAAGCGCCTAGCAGTGAGCGCCCCCACTGCTAGGCAATGTTCCCCTGCGGTTTGAACCGATGTCGATATATTGACTACAGGTTACAATTTAAACTATTGGAATGTGGATCGGCTAAAACTATTTTATTTTATCATATGTAAGTAATTCTAAGTGAAATTTCCCAGATGTTGTAACAAAGATCCTGTGTATTTGATTACTTATGATTGTGGCCCAGAACCTAATGAAACAATTCTGGTTTGTAAAGATCATTACAAAGAAGAACCTTTTCAACGATTTGCAATAAAGATAGAAAAATTACAAGAGTAAACTTAATAGTTACTCATAGAAACTTTGCATTATTGTTCAAGTCAAGAATAGTTTTTTCATTGATGATTATTTTACTGTGCTTTAGTACATTTACTGTATATGCACAACAACCAAGACTTGCAACTTTTCAGGAAACTGCACAGGTAGTAATTGATCAAAAATTTCAGAATCAGACATCAACTTCTGTCTCTGTTTTAAGTACAAGCAATCAAGAGTTTCGTGTTCCAATAGAGCTTGATCAAAAAATTCACAATATGAAAAATGTTACAGCCGTTGTAATAACAAATGAAGACAAGTGCGTACTAGGAGTAATTGACAAGACATGTGTTTTGATAAATATTTCCAGAGATGAATTTACTGGAGGCATTACTGAAGCGCAGGATAAAGGAAAAGAAATTGGTAATGCGTTAATTAATAACATTAATAAGGCATTTAACATAGATGCAAAATTTCATTCAGTTTTCATTCATGTTGATGACAAGATAAACAAAGAATTGGAAACGACAGGAGTAATTTCTGGTCGTGGGACAGTATCGGCAGTCTATACATTTTCAAGATATGATACATCATTTCTTTATGAACGGCTATCCACTCTTTTAATTCCAAATGAAATAAGAAATTCAGGTGGATTTTTAGATGTTGCAAAAAAAATGGCAGATGACCCAGCGTCTTCTATAACTTTTTCAATCATACCTAAGACAGCTACCTCTCTTTTTCATCTTCAAGTATCACGTGATCAAAAAATAACAGATAGTATAACATCAATAGATACTTTGAAATTTTTTGGAGTAGAAAAACTTGAAAGATCAGGTTATTTCAGTTCTGGATTTTTTCCACTTAATTCACTTGTTCAGGTAGTAGTTTTATCCAAAGACCCAATGAAGATAACCAGTCATGGAAGCCAAACCATACCAACGGTTGAAAAAGACGGAGAGATGTATCCATCTGATGTTACCAAAAATGGATGGCTTTTTGATCCTGACTCTGGCGATCAAATAATAGGGAAATATCTTTTTGGTAAAACTGTTGAAGTAACCAACCGAGATTTGGAATTTACCATAGCTGATTTGTCATCACCAATACAAACTACAACTGGAATTCCTGCTGACAATTCACTTTACATCCTAATCGGAATAGGAATAGCAGCAGTAGTAGCAATTGTATGGTATCTAAAAAATATCAGAACTAAAAATTAGAGGATCAATACAGCTGTTGCAAATACAGTAGTCCAGCGTCCTTTGGGGTCGCCAACTGCACTTTGTGTTATGTTTCGTGTTTTGTATATTTCGCCAGAGATTTTCCATTGTTTTCTTTTTTCATCCCAACTCTTGTTAATATCAAATTTTATTCCAAGTGATGATGCTAACATTTGTGCGGCAATATCTTCTGCATAATCACCAGCTTCTTTTTCTGTTTGCCCAAATGAATGATATTCTGAGAGATAGCCATATCGAATTTTATCACGTGGTTCTGCAATTCCTACAGAAGCGGCCATCAATCTATGAGGTTCATTACTTTGTTGTCTTGCATATATTGCAAAAGTGACTGCGCCAGGTCTGATTAGTTTTAGGCCCTCTGTTCTAGGAATAATTTTTGCTTCAGGCGGAAAGATACTCGAAATTAATACCAAGTTTGTACCAGCAATTCCGGCATCCCGTAATGCATATTCAAAACTTGTCAGTTGATCTTCATGTACTCCCCTACCGCTAGTAAGGAACATTTTTTTTGCTACTAGATCTAGCACGAATCCAATCTTATTTCAGGTCTTTAAATATTTATGGTTGGAGTACAAAAACACAAAAACTACTTTAGATTTTTCAAAGCTGCAACTATTTCATTGCCATGTGAATCCACATCAATTCCTCTGAAAATCTTTGCAATCTTTCCTTCCTTGTTTATGATAAAAGTGGAACGCTTTGCAAGTCCTACAAGATTTAAACCTGCATACGTTTTGCAGGCAATTTTTTTTGGATCACTAAGATGAAGATATGGAATGTTGTACTCTTCAATGAATTTTTTTTGGTCTTCTATTGTATCTACAGATATTGCAAATAATACAGCATCTGAAGCAAGGATCTGAGGATAAGCAGTAATAGTACTTTTAGCATTCTTAAAAACCAGTTTTGAAGGGCAAGCAAACAAGTGGTTTTTTGGATAAAAACACAGCACCGTGTTTTTTTGTCCTCTAAAGGAACTTAGTTTTACCGTATTTCCATTATTGTCTTGTAATTCAAAATCTGGCGCCTCATCTTTTTCTTGCATACAAATATTGTGGTTACAGGTAACTTAAGACTATTTTCATGTCTTTACAACATTATTATTTTTCTTTTTATGATTTTGATTGAATATAACGAATTCCAATAAAACTTGCAAATGCCAGATTAACTGAACTCAATAATATAATTAAAGATTCGTTAAACACACTTCCCATTACTAATCCTCCTGTCCCTGTGATTAAGAGTATGATTGTCATCATTAGTTTTATTTTTCTTGGAGGAACTTGTTTCATGCACGTTGGCTCTTTTTTGATATTATTAAAGATTGACAAAAAATAACAAAGGTTAAATGTGCACATAAAAAAACGCGATCTGTGAAGATAGTTACTGTCGGTAGCAAAGTTTTTGTAACTAGTTTTCAGTTTGCAGGAGTACAAGGAGTAGTTG
>CAYSWR010000038.1:0-8154 GCA_964434855.1 uncultured Nitrosopumilaceae archaeon
GCTTTAGTATAGTTTAGCTTGAGTTTTTTTTGCATCTTTGTTGTAGCATCATAAAGGCCCACCATCTTGAATTTTTTAGAACCATAATCAATTGATCTTGTAAGATACATCAAACCTCCACATTCTGCATAGATTGGCATTCCAGACTCGGCAAGTGTCTTGATGTTTTTTTGCATTCTGGAGTTTTTCTCAAGTGCATCACCCATCACTTCAGGAAAGCCACCGCCAATGTAGATTCCATCACAGTCAGGTACCTCCAAGTCAGATACAGGACTGAAAAACTCTATCTTGGCTCCCTCTTTTTGCAGGGCATCCAAGTTATCCTGATAGTAAAAATTGAAGGATTCATCACGTGCAACCGCAATTGTTGTTTTCTGTTTTGGATTTTTTTCCTTAGGAATTGAACCAAAAGATGGAATTTTGCTTCCAATCTGGATGATTTTGCCAATATCGATAAAACCAGACATTGCTTTTGCTATGTTTGATATCTTTGATTGAAGTTGTCTTTGCTCAGAAACCGGAATCAATCCAAGGTGTCTTGATTCCATAGTAAGATCAGGATCCTTTGGAATAACACCAACAATAGGAACATTCAATGAAGAAAGTGCCTGCCTGCAAAGATTCTCATGTTTTTTGCTACCAATCTTGTTTAGAATAAAACCAGAAATCCTAGGATTCTTCTGAAATTTTGTGAATCCAAGAGCCGTTGCAGCTATTGAACGTGCAGTCTTGCTTACATCTAAGACAAGAACTACCGGAGCTTTTAAAATTTTAGCTACATGATATGTACTAGAAAAATTGGAATCGCCAGAAAATCCATCATAGAATCCCATAACTCCTTCAATCACAGAGAAGTCAGAATTGGAGTTTTTCACAAAACTTTTTTCAACTCCCCTCAAACCCATAAGCCAAGGATCTAAGTTTCGTGCAGGGTTACCAGAAACTGCAGAAAGATAGCTTGGATCAATAAAATCTGGTCCAACCTTGAATGGCTGTACAGAATATCCATGTTTTTTGATACCATGTATAATTGCGGCTGCAATTGAGGTCTTACCAACACCGCTTGTTGTACCTGCAATGACGATTCGTGGAATTTTCATGAATCCGTTCCTGTTATGTTTTTTATCATTTCAAATAACTGCCTAACTGCCAGCTTAGGATGATGGGCTGCTAGACCAATCATGCTTGAGATACTAAAATCGGCTTTAATAAAGTCAAGAAACTCTTCAGGTGATAGTTCATTTATTATTTCAATTTCTTTATCCCATTCTTTATCAGTTAGTGTAAGCCATCTACTTTGTACTTTAATTGCAGCTTTAATCTTTGAGCCTATAGCTTTTTTCCATGTATCTTCATATGGTTTTAACGATTCTTTTGATGTATCACCTTGTAAAATAGATTCAGCTCCTACCTGTCCAGCTAGACGACCAAACTCAATTGCATATCTAATTCCTTCGAGCACCAAGGGATTGGCATGTCCTGCTGCATCACCAACAAGTATTAGGTTATCAGCAATCGTATCATGTGTTAAACCTTCATTTGGTATTAGCCCATAATGGAATTCAATGGGAACTATTTTTCCTAGCTTGGCTAATGGACCAGGTTTTTTGTCAACAAGTTCAAGTAAGCGTTGTGTAGGATCCACTTGTGACTCCGGTTTTCCTATACCAACACCAATTCTTACTTTATTCTTACCTAATGGGAAAATCCATGCATAGCCAGCGGGAGAATATTGTTGCCCTACCATCAGAGCCCATGTTTCTGGATCAACATTTTCTACATACGCTTCATACTCTGCTCCTACTCCAAATCTTTTCCATTGTTGAACTATACCAAGATTTTTTCCTATTATTGAATGAAAACCACTTGCGTCTATTACAAGCTTGGAATGAAAAATTAGATCGTCTTTTAGAGACGTCGCTTTAACTCCTACTATTTTGCCTTCGTTAGTCAAAGGTGATATCACATTAGTTCGTACAAAAATATCTGCACCGGCATTAGCTGCTTGATATGCAAGAAACTGGTAGGTTTTTCGAACATCTAAAACTGCTGCTTGATATTCAGTACTACGTATTGTTACATGGTTATTTGGTGAATAAAATGAGTAATTTTTTATTGGATTATAAAAATCTGATGAAATTCCAAATTTTTTGATGTCATTAATCCAAGTTACTCCACTTGTTCTAATACTCTGTGCAATTGCTTCTTCTCTTTCAAGCAGTGCTACACGTATTCCTTTCTTTGCAGCCGCCCATGCAGCTGATGAACCTGCAGGTCCTGCACCTACAATTACTATATCATAATTGTATTCCTTAGTCATCAAATCACCATCTTTGAAGCGAAGATTATAAACCACTCATTTTTTTGTTTCATTTATTTTTGGTTTAATACTTTAGAGAAATCACTTCAGAGAGTGTTTATCATGAATTAGATTTCTCTGCGGATAACCGTTGTGGTTATTTACAATGAATATTGAATTACACAGTATGGGAGAAAATGGTCTTATTATTGTGTATACAGGTAAAGGAAAAGGTAAAACTACTGCTGCTCTTGGAATGGCATTACGTGCCGTAGGATATAACTACAAAATCTGTATGATACAATTCATCAAAGGTTCATGGCACTATGGTGAAATGACTTCATCAAAGAGATTAGAACCAGAATTTGAGCTGACTGCTGTAGGTAAAGGCTTTGTTGGAATTATTGATGACAAAAGTCCATACGAAGAACATGAGAAAATTGCGCAGGAAGCTCTTCGTTTAAGCAAAGAAAAGATGAGATCAGAAAAATATGACATCATAATACTTGATGAAATAAACTATGCAATTAATCTGGGATTGATAAAAATAGAAGACGTACTAGATTTAATAAAAAGCAAACCTCAAAAACTAAATCTAGTTCTTACTGGAAATCATGTAAAAAAGGAGATCATAGAAATTGCGGATCTTGTTACTGAGATGAAAGAGATAAAACATCCCTTCAAATCTGGTGTCAAGGCCAAGAAAGGTATCGATTTTTAATCAGCAACATTAAATTACGTAGCAAAAATCTGAAGAATTATGACTACTGAGATACATGAACTTCCAGAAGTAGGCGAAATTGTTGTCGGTACTGTTACAAGGATAGTGGATCAAGGAGCATATGTTAACCTTGATGAATTCAACAACATTCAAGGATTTTTACACATATCAGAAATTGCTACAGGATGGATTAGAAGTGTAGAAAAATTTGTCAAGGTTGGAGAAAAAAAAATACTTTTAGTAAAAAGAGTAAATACTGCTAGATCGGAGATAGACTTATCATTAAAACAAGTTTCGTCTGATCAAAAGAAAAAGAAACTTTTAGAACTGAAACGAAATGAAAAAGAACAGGCTCTTATTGATGGTTTGAAGTCAAAAGCTGGACTTTCTCAGACAGAGGTAGATAAGTTAGATGAAGTTTTGGTTAACAAATTCAATTCAGTTTATGATGCATTCTCAGAAATAGTATCAAAAGGTGTAACAGTCCTAGATGGACTGAATCTATCCAAAAAAGTGATTTCTGCGATAGAAGAGATTAGCTCAAAGATTCAAGTTCCACATGTAGAAATACGTGGCGTATTGGAGATTACATGTACAAAACCTGACGGGATAGAGATTATAAAAAAATCACTTATTGATGCAATAGAAAACAAAGATGCTACTGTGGAAATTAATTACATAGGAGCCCCAAAATACAGATTAACTATTTCTGCTCAGAATTTTAAGACAGCCGAAAGGGTACTTAAACCGGTACTTTCAACAATTCAAGCTTCGCTTGAAAAGAAAGGTGGTACTTTCAAATTTACTAGGGAAGAATCAAAGAAGACTCGCGAGGGATAATATGCGGTTTCAGATGCGTAAGTGCACTGATTGTAAAAAATATACACTAAAAGACGATTGTCCTAAATGTGGAAATAAAACTGTGACAGTTCATCCTGGAAAATATTCACCAGATGATAAATACGCTAGATATCGTGTTTCCGATCGTTACAAGTAAAGTTTTTAAAATATTTAGAAAGGTGAGTAAATATTTATCTTGAATTTATTTTATTGTTTGAATAGAAACTTTCTTTATGCGTGCAGCTTCAACATCAAGTGGTTGATCATCTGAGTTAGTTTCTAAAGAAGCTATTTTATCGACTATTTCTTTACCTGATATCACTTCACCAAATATTGTGTATTGGCCATCTAACCGTGTAGCATCGCCAAGCATTATAAAGAATTGAGAACCAGCGCTGTTTATATCGGTTCCACGGGCCATGGAAACAACATATTTTTTATGTTTGAGATCACTGAATTCAGGGGGTATTTTATATCCTGGATCTCCCATTCCCCACGTATCTCGCTGTCCTGAAATTGTGTTTGGATCTCCTCCCTGAATAACAAAACCTGGTATTATTCTATGAAATAAAGTTCCATCATAGAATCCTGCTTGTGCAAGCTTCTTGAAATTATCCACTGTTTTAGGTGCAACGTCTTCTTTGAAATCAATTACAATATCACCAAAAGAAGTAGACAGAGTTGCTACATCTCCTGTAGGTTTAACTTCTGAATTTGTTTCTACTGAAGGTAATTCTGATTTAACATAGTTATGGTTTACTTGGTATACCAATACTCCAGATAACACGCCAGTATCATTTCTATTAAAAGTTGGTGAGGAATATACTAGTTGTAGAGGATCATTGTTGTTTTCATACTTGATTGTTTTATCATATATTGCAGTATAGCCAGGTTGATAGCTTTGTGATTGTTGGTTTGTATTAAGATCAACATAAGCTATTGGTGTAAATGGAAACATTTTTCCTAATAGTGTGTTTTCCCAAAAGTAATTTGTTGGGGTAAATCCATCATTTTGAAGGAATTGTGATTGGTTTTCGCCTGCAATACGCATAAACCATTGTTTTTTACTTTCGTCACCGCCTCCACCAAGTATGTAAAATTCTTGATCGTTTGAAACAAATTTTTGCCCAACTACATACACCAGAACATAATCAGCATCTAATTGTTGGAGAATTTCCCATCCTTTGTCAGGACTACTAAGAAACATTTTTGCTATCATGACTATCCTATCTGTGGATATAGTGGCATTATCTGCAAGCGATGTTCTTTCACCAAGCGTAGTTATCCAGTATCCGTAATCCCACCATGAGGCAATCACAGCGTCTTGAGGTGTATTGACTTTAATCCATTCCATGGATGCAGGCCAGTCATCGGTTGCCATGTTAAAGTTGGAGCCACCATTAAGGATGGTTGGTGGTGCTTTGGTTGCAGAAATCCAATTAGTATCAGTTGGAAAGACGGTGGGAGATAGAAGTAAAATGATTATAGCAACAATATATGATATTTTAGCAAGTCTCCCTTTTGTATGAATGATTTTTTTGTTTTGTACAATTTCTTTTTTCATTATTTCTGATGTGATAACAGATAGTCCAATTGATGAGAGGATAATAACTGAGATAGATGTAAAAAGCTCTAGTCTTGCAAAGGTTGCACCAGCATAGACTCCAACAAGTCCTATAATTAGTGCAAATATGGACATTTCATTTTTGATTTTAATTGACGATGAAATATTATCATTAGCTAGTTCTTTTCTAAAAATTAACCATACACCTATACCGGCAAATAATAATAACACAGATAAAAAGAAAAAATTTTGAGTGAGTGTTGGTGTTGCATGTTCTGCAACAGAGTCTACAAGAGGATCTTTTGTAGTTAAAAATGGATTTATTGCATTAAGATAACGAAAGCTTGGTAATGAAAGAATATTAGATGAAATTATTCCAAAACCAGCTAGGATAGAAGCCCCTAAAAATACTAAACTATTTCTTATTACATTTTCTTGTTTACTGAATTTTCGAATAAATGTTAGAACAACTAGAAATATAGTTGGTCCAATTAGAGCAAATCCACCAATGCCGGTTAGAAAACTAATTCCGGGTCTTGCAAATAAAGATGAGGTTATAACTGTAGTTATTACAAAGACTGGTATTGCCCAAAGTAGGAATTTGTGATCTTTTCTAAAGAATGGAAGCGCTACAATAAACAGTCCTACCGGAATGAGGAAAAACTGTATTCCTCCCCAAGAGGCAAAACCTATTGCTAAAAACAATCCACCGCCAATTAACTTCCCAAAAGCAACTTTATGATTTTCTGATTTTAATCCACTAAGAAATAGGTAGAGAGCTAAAAGACCATAAAAGAGTCCAAGCGGTTCTGATTTGAACCAACCTATTGTGCCTCTGATGATTATAGCTGGTGATAATGCAAAGAATAGCGATGCAAAAAGACCTGCGGTGGTACCGCCAATAACTCTTACTAATGCAAAGATAACTATCGCGGTAAGCGAACCAAAAACAACAGGAAATATTATAGTAAAATCATAGAGGGTTGAACCTCCACCAAAAATTTGATATAAAAATGCCGCTGTAAAATGCAATGGAACTTGGGATGTTACAAATACGTCTCTTCCTTGTGGATACCAGCTCATATCATCATGCCAGTTTACATATGCATCCATGCCATTATCAACAAGATATTTGGTTGCTCTATAATTGAAAAAAGGATCAAATTCGTTAAGTTCAAAGCCATAGTCTGCTGCTTGAGATCTAATCATTGCAGATATAGAAAATGAAATTACAAGTATACCTATAATCAGTAAATGGCGCAGGTGAAATTCGAATTTACCAATAGTAAACAAATTAGAAATCAATCAATTTGTGTGGAATTTTTTAGACTTATTACTCTTTTGTGAGAATTTGTACCTTACATGACTTTATCATATCTTTGAATTCTTTTGCATCATTTTCACTGCCCACTATAGTCCCATAATGCATAGGAATAGCAATTTTTGGTTTTATTTTCTCAATTGCATTTGCGGCTTCTTTTGCTGTCATTACATATGTACCACTTACTGGAATAAGTAAAACATCCGGTTTAAGATCAGTCATTTCTGGAATAAGATCTGAATCACCAGTATGATAGATTGATATCCCTTGCATAGTAATAATGAAACCGACCTTCTTGTCTTCTTTTGGGTGAAATGGCTTTTTTGTATCTGGATTTATTTTATCTATGTTATATGCTGGTATGGCTTTTACTTTGATATTGTTTATTGTCTTTTCCTCTCCAGGTGCAATTCCTATCTTCTCTTTTGATGATATGTTTGAAATTTGAGACATGCATTCGTTTGCAGCAATAATTATTGTATTTCTAGATGAGATTTTTTTTAGATCCTCCAGACTCAAGTGATCAAAATGATTGTGTGAAATTAATACTAGATCGGCTTGTATAGTTTTAGATAGTTTGTATGGATCAATACAAATTGTTATTTCTTTTTCTAGTGTGAATGTATCATGACCGTACCATCTTATTTTGATTCCATGGTATTCAAACATAACCAAGAATTAATTTCTGATCAAGTTAAATTTTACTAAGGTTCTAGAACAATTCTATCGTTTGCTAGAGAAAGAACAGAACCGCCTGTTTTTTTTATTCTTTTTTTGAGTTCATAATCAATAGTTGCTATCATTCCCTTATGGATTTTTATGTGTGAAATCAATGCTTCGTCGACCGATTTTCCTGAGATTTTAATTTTTTTAAAATCTTTGATTAATTGTAAAGCATTAGATGCGGAAGTTTTTTTTTAACTGTTTTTCCATGTGAGATTCGTTCAAGTTCTTTTATAACCATATCGGGTACTGTAAACTCAATTGTTCCAATCTCTGTCTCAAGATTTGAGATGTTTTTGATATTTTTAGATGCAAGAAGCATCAAAAAACTTGTGTCGCAGACAACTTCAACCAACTACAACACCTGCACCAATCAATCTCCATCTTTCTGCAATCCTTCTGCTTAATGCAACCTTGCCCTTTTCAAAGAGACAAACAGGTCTTTTGAACTGTACTTCGATCTTTTCTCCCCTAACACTTGTAACTTTGGAAAGAATTGGCGCTGTTCCTATGCTTAACCTTAATGATTCACCAACTTGGACAGATGAAACTTTGATCTCGTCTGCTGAGCCAACTGCAGTGTCAAATAGATTTACTTCGAGTTTCGCGCTTGTAGAATTTTCTGGTAGAGTACCTGGTTTTCCTATTACAGAGCCAATCAATGAATCACTTCTTGTCATTGAAGG
>CAYSWR010000039.1:0-8031 GCA_964434855.1 uncultured Nitrosopumilaceae archaeon
AGGCCTTTCTATGTAGCAAATTTGTCCATAATGAGACAAATGCATTTTGTGGTTTTCTTTAGTAGATCAATTCTTGCAAATTCATTTGGGGAATGGATCCTAGAAAAGATGTACGTGCTTCCAACAGATATGCATGGAACAGACAATATTTTAGCAAAAGAGTACATCGGTCCAGTTCCTGCAGAAGATACACTGATTATAGATTTTCCAAATGATTCGTTTGCTGCTTTTTTTACCTGCAAGACAAATGGATCGGAGATTTTTGTTCTGGATGCAGCTTCTCCATGAATCATTGTTACTTTGATATCACCAAATCCTTTTGATCTTAGATATTGTTTTAGTCTTGCAAGTTGTTTTTTTGGATCCATTTTTGGCACTAGTCTGAAATCAATTTTTACAAGTGCCTTTGCAGGCAGAACAGTTTTTGCACCAGGACCAATATATCCAGAGACAAAGCCTGCGATATTACATGTTGGCTCACCAACTAGAGCCTTTTTGACATCATGTCCTTTCTTGTTTGCAACAAATTGCTTTATTCCATATTCTTTTTTGAATGAAGATTCATCAAATGGTTCTGATTTTATTAGTTCAAGTTCTTTTTTTGTAAATGAATCAACCTCTTTGTACCAATCTTTTATGAGTATTTTTCCATCAGAATCGCGAAGTGTTTTTAATGCCTCTAAAAGTCTCCAAGCTGGATTCTTAATCAAGACTGCAAGGCTGGAATGAGCATCACGTATGGATTCGCTTACAGAAAGCTCAACGTAAAGCAATCCCTTCATGCCAAGACTGATTATTGGTCGATTTTTTTGATCAACATAACCAAATTCCCATATTACACCATCACATGCAAGTTTGTTTTTGTATTTTTTTAGATATTGTTCTACATGCATACTTCCAATTTCTTCTTCACCTTCAACAAGGAATTTTACATTGCAAGGAACGTCACCATGAACCTTCAGGTACGACTCTACTGCCTTTATTCTAGTAATCAGTTCGCCTTTATCATCAGCAGAGCCTCTTCCAAAGATCTTGTTTCCTTTTATTTTTCCGCTAAACGGTTTGTCTTCCCACAAATCAAATGGTTCTGCAGGCTGCACATCATAATGGTTGTAAAACAAGATTGTTTTTGAGGGATTTTGTTTTGACTTTACTTCACCATATACAACGGATGGAATTTTATTTCCAATGCGCAGTATCTCTGACTTTATTCCAGAGCGAGTCATTATTTTTGCGACAAGTCTAGCACACTCTTCTAGACCTTCATTTTTTGCAGAGACACTTGGTTGTCTGATCAAAGTTTGTAGATCTGTAATGAGTCCTTTCATGTTCTGATCTACATGTTGTAGTACTTTCATTGAATTCACTTTACTCTATCAAATGGCTTCATTGCAGCCGGAATAAATTCTAAGAGATCAGTTGCTACAATGTGCAAACCATACTTTCTTTGTGCCAATACGCCAGCTTTTCCGTTGATAAACACTGCGGCTGCTGCAGACTCTACTGGGTTTTTATTTTTTGATAACATTCCTGCAACCAGACCAGACAGTACATCACCTGTTCCTCCCACAGTCATAGCAGGAGTATTTTTCACGTTTAGGAATGTTTTGTTACCATCTGACACAACATCGGTTGGTCCTTTTAACAATACTGTAACAGAGTTTTCTTTTGCGTATTTTTCAACTAGTGAAATTCTTTCCTTTTTAGTATCAGATGGGAATTCCCCAAACAGTCTTTTGAATTCGCCTGCATGTGGAGTAACTACAACATTTTTACTTTTAATTACAGGTAGAATGTCTGGAACCAATGCGCTTGCATCAAGAGACAATCTAACACCCATGTCCAATAATGACGTTACAAGCAGCTTTAGTGCTTCAATGTCTTGTATTCCAAGTCCCATTCCAATTGTTGCAGAATCAAGATCTTTGGGAATTATTCCAAGAAGTTTGTGTACTGCACCACGGGTGAGTTTTGCATCAGCTAGTGGCAGAACAATAAGATTTGGAGTTGTTGCTCGTGTTGCGTGTGCATTAATTTTTGGCACACAGGTGTAAACCAAATCTGTTCCACATCGTAGTGCCGCAATAGAAGAAAGTATTGGTGCACCGTGATAGATGTAACTCCCCCCCAATACCAAGACTTTGCCATTATCACCTTTTCTTGATGCAAATTTTCTTGGGGGAATGAAATTTTTAACTAGCGATGTCTGTAGTGTCTTGCTCGTCAACAGCGATAATCTTTCGTTTAGGTGAATAAACTTTCCTTGCAAAAGCCACGTATGTAGTGTGCCCTATACTTCGAAATGAGTGTCTAGTCTTTCCTTCTCGTGCTTCAATTGTTCTCACTAATTGTTCGGTGCATTCTATATCAAAAAAATCATTTTCTCTTAGAACGGTTGCGAGTTTTTCAAGTTGATTCATGGTAGGACATATTGCAACAAATGCGCCACTTCCCTTTAGCATCTTTCTTGCTTGTGGTACAACAGACCAAGGGTCTCCAAGATCAACTACAACCAAATCGACATCCTTTTGTGGAACTTTCTTTGCTGTTTTCATGTCAAATTTCTCCATAGTTACATATTTTGTCATTCCAGCTTTTTCGATGTTTTTTCTTGCAATGTCCATAAAGTTTGGATCAACATCGTATGTGTACACATGACCACGAGGTTTTACAATACTTGCAAGAAATGTTGTAAGTGAACCGCTTCCTGTTCCTATCTCGACAATTTTTTGCCCACTTTGCAAGCCAGTCCTTGCAGCAATGTATCCTAGATCTTTTGGATATACAATCTGGGTACTGCGCTGACTCTTCAGAACATAATCGTGAATTGTGGGATCTAGAAGGTAGATGTACTTGCCTTTGTTAGTAGTAATTGTAGAACCAAACTCTTTTCCTATTACTTTTTTGTGATCAATTACTCCTATATGTGTGTGAAATTGTTGTTTTCTTGAAATCTTCATTAACCATTTTTTTGAGTCATTATAAAAAAATAGGACATTGGAATTTTGTTTTATTTTTTTCACAAAAAAGTGGCATTTTATTCTGGATAAGAATTTACCTATGAATAGACATCAAACAAAATTTGTTATTTTGAGTTATCATTCTTGTAGATTACTGCGTCTTCTTTCTTCCATACATACTTTCATTTCTTCTTGGTTGTGATTTTTTATTGGTTTTCCGCATATAGCACATGTGGGTTCTGGTCGTATTGGTTTTCTTTCAAAAGGCATGTCACATTCTGTCTGGCGATGCAATTCCAATGATATCAAGTGCTTTTGCTAGAGTTTCCTTAAAGCTGTATACTAGGCATAGTCTTGCGTTAATCAGATCCTTGTTTTCTGCTGTTAGAACTTTGACATGCTCATAAAATCCATTAAATGAGACTGCAAGATCATAACAATATCGTGCAATTATTTTTGGAGAGAGGTTTTTTGCTGCGTCCTCTACCTGAATATCAAATTTACCTATAGTTTTGATTAGATTAATCTCATGTTTTGTAGTAAGATTGGCAAACGAAACTTCAAATCTTGGTTTCATTTCTGCCTTTTCTAAAATTCTTGCAGCTCTGGCATGAGCATACTGTATGTAAGGCCCAGTGTCACCTTCAAGACTCAGAGATTCTGTCATGTCAAATGTTATGATTTTGTCTAAATCTTGTTTTATCATAGCATAACGCAGTGCACCAACGGCAACTTGTTCTGCGATCTCTGCTAGTTTTGGTTCGTCTAGCTCGGAATTTCTTTTCTTTGCTTCTTCGTATGTTTTTACTCTTAAAATATCAAGGATATAATCTGCGTTAACGTAGATTCCTTTTCGTCCAGACATTTGAACTTGTTTTCCTCCAGTATCTACGTTTAGTGTCTTTGCAGTTTCTGCGCTTAGTGTTACTGATTCATATCCAAGGTGAATATATGCACCTTCTTGTGATTTGAAACTAGACATTAGTTTTGTAATTATTTTTTGTAGACGTGATTGACGCGAATCGATGACTGTTATTACCTTGTCACCAGTAAAGTCAAGCTTTGAGTTGGAATTTTTTTCAAGTACTGTCTCCCACAGTATTTTATCATCAGATTGCTCAGCATATTTTGTATAATAGAAAGGATCTTCTAAAATTCCAAGCTTCCATGCTGCATATGGTATGTCTTTTGCAATGTATGTAGCAATACCGTTACTTCTAACAAGCACCTTGTCTTCCTCATCGTTTTCAGATTTGATGACCCAGCATCCAGCGTTTTTGCCTTCTTTTTCTAGATCTATGAGTTGCATATCCTTCATCTTCTCAAATACTATTTTCCAGAGGTTTGAGCGAACAATTTGAGACTCAAAATTGAGACAGTCATATGTAGCGCCAAGACGCCAACATGTCTTTAGCTGCTCAGCAAGAACGCGTCTTGTTATATCATTAGCAAACTTGGCAGTTTCTGATGTTCCTTCTTCAAGTTGCTTTAATACTTCGGTTCTATATGCAGCAAGTTTCGGATCTGTTTCATACTTTTCTGTAGTCTTGACATATACTATATCACCACAATAATGATCAAACTTTTGATCTTTTGGCGGTTCTGGAGAAAATCCGCCATGCTTGAATCCAACTATGATATCTGCAACTTGCAAACCAGAATCATCTACATAGTTTAAGATTCGTACATCATACTGTGCTTTTTTTAGAATTCTAGCTACAGCATCACCGATTATGATGTTTCTTACATGTCCAATGTGTAACGCTTTGTTTGGGTTTACACTGGTATGCTCTACTACAACCTTGGAGTTTTTCCCAATGTTTATTGTTCCATAATTTTTTCTAGATGATGTAGAAATTGTCGCATTGTTTAATTCGGTATAGTTTGCAAAAAAATTCACATATCCTGAAGAATGTGGAGATGATTGCTTTACAAACTTGCCTGGATTTTTTTGATATTCTTCAGAAATAATTTTTGCAATATCAAATGGTTTTTTCTTTAATGATTTTGCAAGTAAAAATGCAACATTACAGCTTACATCGCCAAACTCTGCTCTTGAGGCTTCAGATACTTCAAACTTGATTTCTGGATAATTTAGTTTGGAACATATTTGTTGTATGTTTGATCTTATTTCATCAAGCAAAAGTCGCAGAGTCATCTACTACACCTTTGCTAACTTGATTGCAATGTATTCAAGTGCTTCTATGACTCCATCACCAGCTTTTCCTGAGACAGTCATAGACGCTTTGGATTTCACGCTTTCTAGTGCGTTACCAAGTGCAATGCTTATTCCCGACATCTTAAACAATGGAACATCGGTTTCACTGTCTCCTATTGCTATGACATCAGAAGGAGAGGCAGAAAGCATGGTCAGAACTTCAGAAAACCCTCGTCCTTTGTTAATTCCTTTTGAATTGATATGAATTGCATACTGGCTGTCAGAAAGTTCTACTGACATGTTGCTATCTGCAATAATTTTTTTTGCCAACTCTAAATCAAATGTTCTTTCAAGTACGACCTCAGTCATCCTAGGAAATACTGGTTTTTCTTTAGCCTCAGGAATTTTTGATTTGAGCAATTCAAACGCTTTCACGCATTCATCCTTGTTACCCAATAGTTTGTGTTCAGATGGTCCAGAAGTTATGGCTCCACCGTTTTCCCCAACGGCTATTCGTGTCATACCTCCAAAAACAGACAAGATATATCCCTCAACAGAAGATCGACCTGACACAAATATGACTTTGTGACCAAGTCTTATCATATGACGCAGAGCGTCCAAGGCGTCAAGATTTATTCTTCCTCCACCATTTTCGGTGATCGTTCCGTCTATGTCAACTGCAAAAATTTTTTCTTGCATCAAGTCAGATATTCTATTGAGGATAATAACTGCTCCCCATTAAATAGACAACAGCTAAAATAGCATTTTATCATAACAAAATCATGCCTCGCAAAGGTAAGCTGGCAGAGATTTTTAGTAAAGCCATGTATGCAGACAATCCAGAATCATATTTTGTAGGATATCTCGACTATGATACCATAAAGGAAATTACCTTGCCAGAATTCATAAAAGAATCAGATAACTTTGAGACGATACCTATTACGAGGATTCAATATATCAAGAAAGAAAATACAGTTTTATTCAGTAAATCAGAACAACAAGTGAACTAGAATGGGAATTCCAGAAAAAATTCAAGCCATAAAAGACGAAATGTCAAAGACGCAGATAAACAAAGCTACAGAACATCATGTTGGATTACTAAAAGCAAAACTGGCAAAGCTAAAACGTGAACAGGAAGAAGTCAAATCAAGATCATCTGGAAGTTCGGTAGGATTTGATGTCAAGCGAACTGGCGATGCAACTGTTGTTTTCATTGGATTGCCAAGTGTAGGAAAATCTACATTGTTAAACAAACTCACTGATGCAAAATCTGCAATAGGCGCATTTCAATTTACAACAACAACAGTAGTTCCTGGCATGATGGAACATCGCGGTGCAAAAATTCAGGTACTTGATTTGCCTGGAATAATGAAGGGTGCATCAACAGGAAAGGGATTGGGAAAAAGAGTTTTAGCTGTAGCAAAAAGTGCGGATTTGGTTTTAATTATGCTTGATGTCTTTCAACCATATCATGAAGAAGTCATCAGGACCGAGCTTGGCAACATTGGAATAAGATTAGATCAAAAACCTCCTAACATAGTTATAGAAAAAACTGCAGATGGAGGAATATCTGTTAGTCAGCAAGTACCGTTGACAAAAATGTCACAAAGCCTTCTAAAAGACATACTTAGGGTGTATGGTGTCACCAATGGCAGAGTACTAATCAGAGAAGACGTTGATTCGGAACAATTAACTGATTATATTTCTGGTAGCAAAACATATGTTCAATCACTTACAGTGATGAATAAAATCGATTTAGTAAATCAGGGATTTCTAAACGAATTACAGTCAAACATAAAATCAAAAATCATACCCATATCTGCAGACGCTGACATTAACATTAATGCTCTCAAGGATGCAATTTATGAGAAACTTGACTTTATCAGAATTTACATGAGACCAAAAGGCGGAGAAACTGATTACGAAGAACCGTTGATAGCAAGAGATGGTTCCACCATACTTGACATATGTAACAAGTTACACAGAGACATGAAAAAAGATTTTAGATATGCGCTAGCCTGGGGAAAAAGTGTAAAGTTTGGAGGTCAGAGAGTTGGTCTTCATCATGTTTTGCAAGATGAAGATGTTCTTACAATAATAAAAGCTCGAGGTACTTGAGAAAAAGCTTTTTTGTTTCGATCAAGTTTTAGAATCATGGATCAAGAATTTGAAAATCGTTGGTGCACAGTATGCATGGCAAAAACAAAACAAGAAATTATTTTCATGCCTGAAATTCCAACATACAAACGTAGAAGACAATACAAATGCACACAATGTGGAAAAAAATCCTGGTTGTTAGGCAGAAGACCATCAGCTGAAGCTGTATATTGATCAAAATTGCGATCACAAATTACAAATTTTGAAAAAATTCTGTGACACAGAATGTAGTACTTGGTGTAATTTTTTTTAGTTTAACCATAGAAAAGTAAGTGAATTGTATGTTTTTTAATGGCAACAAAAAAGCGATCTGGAAAAGCTAAGCGTAGATCAGCTCCAAAGCGTAAAGCTCCTAAGCGAAGATCAGCAGCTAAGAAAAGATCAGCTCCTAAGCGAAGATCAGCTGCTAAGCGACGACGATAGTTCTGATCTACAAAAAACATGATGTTATCGCAGTATTTAATGCGGTAACTTTCAAATTTTTATCACTATTTTTTACTAACTAAACATCTGCCCAGGCGGAGTGGATGATTTTCCTTTCACGCTATTTTTTTCAATAGAAAACTTTCTCTCATTTGGAATTACAGATATCTTTACTGAAGTATTAATTGCATAATGAGGCGTTCCATCAGGGTTTTTGTAATTTGTTGCAATTCCTACTCTGTCCAGATCAACTTTGACTTTGACTATTGTACCATCTTCTAACTTGAAAGACACAAACTCGTTGCCTACTCTTTCATGGTCTAGTAATTTAAA
>CAYSWR010000040.1:0-7930 GCA_964434855.1 uncultured Nitrosopumilaceae archaeon
GTTTTAAAGTTACATTTTGAGCTAGAGTGCATTATCACACCATTTAGACCAAACATCTTTACCAAATTTCTTGCACCAGACACATGATCTGCATGTGTATGAGTATCAATAACATCGTTACCTTACTAAAGCCTGCATTTTTTATCCCCTGAATTATAAAATCAAGATCAAGCAAAGGATCTACAATAGCACAATCTTTTGTCTTTGATGAACCAATAAGATATGTAACACATCCAGAATCATCTCGCTTGATTTGTTTGAATACGAGACTAGACAATTCAATTAAAGAAATAAATTTCTGTTATAAAAAACATACCATCTATGATTGAATTTCAACTATAGTTGGAAACAATATCAAAGTGGCAAGTTTTACCAAAAAATTATTTTACAGAAGAAAGCATCTTCATTGCCTTTTCCCTTGTTAGTGCAACCATTGTTTCTGTTTTAGCAATGTCAATGCGACCAGCTTTTAAGAACCACTCAAAGAGCTTTTCCTCATTTGGTGCTTCAACAATCCATACTGCATCATATCTTCCCATTGTCCAGTAGGATGCTTTGATTTTGATATATTTTGGAACATTTTTGAGAACCTTGCTTCCGTATTCGGCAACTTCTTTTGCGCTTTTTTTGAATTTCACTAAAATTATTGCAATCATAGTTTCTAATACAAAAGATTACGATAAAAACTGTTCTGAAACTAATAATAATTTCCTTCGATTAACAAATAACATATATTCACAATGTGTCTGTTACCAAATAATGAAGCAATTTTTCAAAGAACTGTGTGAAAAGATAATTGTACAAGATCCCACAATACGCTTTGTTGGTATTGCTGACCAAGATGGTACACTTGAGGCAGATGCAGAAAGAAAGGGACTCAAAGCAATATTTTCACCAGACCAAAGGGCTGAATATGCAATAACTGCTGCAAACAGACAAGCAACAAGACTACGCTGGGAATATCTTTTAGGTAAAATCAATTTTGCAACCTCACACTATGAAAAGTTAACTCGTGCCACGATCCCAGTTGCAGATGAAAACAGGCGTCTTTCACATGTAGTCTTGGTTTCATTTGATCCACAAGCAAAAGCTGATGAAATCATCATAAAAAAGATAATTCCCTTGATTGGTCAAAATATGAAAAATTTCAAGTAGACCACTAAAAATTAAAAAGATATTTGATAATTATGATATTATTGTTGCTTTCTAATAGAACATTTTGAAATAAATATTCGAAAACCAACTGATCGATCGATTTTTTTCAGATAGATCTTAAATATTTGAGACGACATTATCATATCAATGACATTAGTTGTCAGAGTAATGGATTGAAGTAGCGTGACCCCGCAGAAATCGTGTGATAAATCTGGCGCAATGGCGCTGATTTTTGGGTGGTAATCTCCCTACATTCTGCAAGAGGGTCACGCCATTATTTTAAAACCTATTAGTGTAAACAGTAACAAATGGGAAAATATGAAGTTCCTCCACTAAATTACAAGTATGAAGCACTGGAACCATACATTGATGCAAAAACAATGGAGATACACCATACAAAACATCATCAAACTTATGCAAATGGTCTAAATGCGGCACTTGAAAGCATAAACGCACTCACTCACAAAAATTACATTACATCAATCTTGTCTGATTTGACTACTGTTCCAGAGCATGTACGAAACACAATAAATTTTCACGGTGGTGGATTTGACAATCACAGACTGTTCTGGGAAAGCATGAAGCCAAACGGAGGAGGAGAACCTGGAGGAAGGCTTGCAGATGAAATTAAAATTTATTTTGGTAGTTTCAAAGAATTCAAAGAAAAGTTTTCCCAAGGAAGTTTGTTTATTCAAGGAAGTGGCTGGGGCTGGCTAGTTTATAATCAAACATATTCTAGATTAGAATTCAAGGCAATGCCTGATCAAACAAGTCCTTGGACACTTCGATTAATACCACTTCTAGGTTTGGATGTTTGGGAACACGCATATTATTTGAAATACCAAAACAGACGTGCAGACTATATTGAAGCGTGGTGGAATATTGTCAACTGGACTGAAATAGAAGAAAGATTTTTACGTGTTGCTACATAAAATAGCCAAATTTTATAAAACAATTATCCTGTAACAGATCAAATTTCTAGATCGCTTAACTTGTAGTGGACATAACCTTATTACCCAAAAATACACTCTTTATTCTATAATGAAATTATATCTTGACTTTGAACCATGTGATGAATGTAAAACCCTGATAAAGGAGATTAGTGAGAGCGACATAGTCTTAGATGAACAAACAAAAGAAGAAGAATCCACCAAATTCTTGAGACATCTTACGTATAATCACACCGAGGTAGTCAAGGCTATAATCAAGGATATGCCAGTACAAAAAAGAAGACAAGAATTTGACTGGTTCAAGTAGACATAGTTTTATAGATTCTTTTTCAGATTTCTGTTTGGACGGATTTTAACTATTGGTTCATTTTTTATAAAATTGATTTTTAAATCTGAAAACACTGAGACATACGTGGTCACACCTTTATTGTTGTCATTATGACGAAAATTATTCTTTATTATCAAACCCTCGTTAATCAACGAATTGATTTTTCTATATCCTGATGTTTTTGGAATATTACAACTTCTTAAGGCTTCATTGACTGGTTTTGGATTGTCTACTAATCTCATCAAAATACTCCTCTTATCATCATCTGCAAGCGCACGCAAAATATTTTTAGCACGAGTTTTATTTTTTATGGTGATCCACGTCTGTTTATTTTTAGATATTTTAGACCCCTCCCTTTCTTTGCATGCAGACAACACATCTATCAAATATAACAATATTTCTAGTACTAATGCTACACAATATTTTTTAATTACATTTAGGAAGGATTCTTAAAATGAATCTAAAGACAGCATCTGGTGTCTCTATTATGGTCTTGTTGCTTGGTGTTGCAAGCTCAAGTTATCATACAGCATCTGCGTTAGGCACAAATGACTCTATAACTCTCAAAAAGGATTTGAGAGTAATAATGAATGATTACAAGGCCAATATAGATAAAGCAAAAGCAGAACTGTTATTTTCGATTAAAAAGGCAAACGCTGATGCAAAACTTGCCGTACAAAAGGGAATTCCTATGGATGAGATAAATGCGGCAACAAAAGTAACCATTGCCAAAGCAAGAGCTGATCTGAAACTTGATATCCAAAAGGCAAAGGCAGAAGCAAAGGCTGCCTTATTACAACTTAAAGCTGCGGTAGATAAAAACAATTCATCCTAAACTTGAGCTATTTGAAATAATCTTTTGCTTTGTTATTGATGAGATATGTCAATGAGAACAGATAAGAAATTTCTACGAAGAAGCAATCCGTATTGGCTGAGCACTGTGTTTTGAAAGATCTTTGTGAATGTCAGCATGTGACTCTTGCTTGAAAGTCAAATTGCATGTGTAACATTTCCACGCTGTCATACTCATACTTTCATTAAACAATTTTTTTATATATAAAATCTGCGTAGAAATTATTCTTTTTACTTGCGGACTTCATTGTCTACAGCATCTGCCATCAAATCAAGCTCATTAAAACTTCCAAACTTTTGATACGTTAATCTTTCCAAGGTTTGTAATACACTTTTTACAGCACGATATTGAGGTATTTGTGGATCGTTTATCTCACCATACAATCCAATGCCTTGTATGTCATTTGATTTTGCAAATCCTAAAATCAAACCATTAAATCCTGTTATCAATGACTGCTGCGGAGTTATGTCTACTCCAAGTTTGCTGACTTGATCAGTTAGTTCAGGCGAGGTTGTTGTAACAAAAGTTCTTGGATTTTTACCTAAAACATGATTTGTATGAAACGCACCAAGCGTGTAGACTAGTCTGACTTCATATCTTTTGGCAACATCTATGACATCTTGACATAGTTTGTAAAGGTCCTCGTTGTTTTCTGGTTGACCTCTGCCTCCTCCAAAGACTATGATATCCTTACCATATCGGTACTCCCATTTTTCTTGGTAATAATCTATGTAGCCACCCTTATCGACAACATAGGGAGGATACGAGGATGAGACATAACGAAATAGACGCGTACTTAGGTTTTCATTGATAAGATCAATCGCTGTACTGCCTACATTTCCCATGTCTTGCATGGCAGCTATTACTATTGGTTTTTTCAGGTCAGGTTCTTCTATCTTAACAAACTCCATACTCATATTTTGCACTTGATATAATTAATACTTGGGGTATGTGGAAAACTACTTTCGTGTTACTTGATACACTGCACCGTATTCTTGTGTGCTTGATTCGCCAGTTACTAATCTGTAATTGTACGAATCAAAAGATTTTACGATCTCATACAATGATTCGCCTATAACTAACCCATTTGGTGGTGCAAATCGGTTAATCTTAGCACATTTGTTTACTGTAGAACCAAAAATGTCATCAATCGCAGAGGTGGCAATTTTTGCCACTCTTACAGAACCATACGTTGCACTGATTCTATAATCAAATGCTGGCAGTCCTTCCTGTTGCATTTTTTTGCTAATATGTGTATTAAGCTCACCAATTTTTAAGCAGCCTTCTAATGCATCTTTAATGGCATCTTTGTCTTGCGTGTTGGTTTTTGGAAAGTAAAATAACAACGCATCGCCTATATTTTTTACAACAATGCCACCGTGATCACCAATCCAGATGGCCATAGAATTAAGAAAGATACTATAGAATTTACTTGATTCCAAATCCGTTAAGTTGGCAGTCAGTTTGGTAGATCCTATAACGTCAAGAAAACAAACAAAGTAATTTTCACTTTGATCAGAAAATTGTAACAGTACGTCTTGCTGTTGTTTTATAATGTCTTCTCTTTGTCTAATGGCAATTAATGATTCTTGTATCTTTTTTGCCATTGTATCAAAGGACGAGGATAGTTGTCCTATCTCATCATCTCTTTTTATGTTGGTTCTTATCTCAAAGTTTCCGTTTGCTATCTCATTTGCAGCATCTCGTAGTTTTATTATTGGTCTTGAAAGCCGCTTTGACAAGATATATGCAAGCATCACCATCACTACTATTATCACAACTCCTGCAAGAAAGATCTTGTTTTGAAGATTCAAAATAGGTTCAAATGTCTCAGATTCATCTTTTTCTGCAAGCAAGACAAATCCTAAATCTTTTGCACAATAAGAATGGCTATAGATTGGAATTCCTCGGTAGTCATTGTATAACCCTCCCATGCTGTCACCCAGTTCAAAACATGTTGATACTGGTAGAGTGTTTACTACTTGATGAAATGCCGCATCTTTTACAAATCGTGATTCTGAAATCATCACGCGATCTTTGTTTACAAGATAAACTTCGCCTGTCTTACCTAACCCACTTCTGGTTAACAGAATCTGGTCAAGCTCTACAGTACTGGTGTCTGCAATTAAAACTCCGGTTGGCTCTTTGCCTTCTATTCCAAAAATCGGTGTGACTACAACCAACTCACGCTCACCTTGAGAAGTTGGTTCTAGTTCTACAAAAGGCTGAGTTAGTCCTCGAACAAATCTAGGATCTTTTGAAAAATTAGGATTTTCAATTCTACCTAAAGAAAAATAGACAGTTCCATCATTGCCAATAATTTTTACATCTACTAAACCAATTGAATAACCAACTAATTCACGAAGCGCTTTGACCTCAGTAAAAAAATCACGTTTTTTTTCTTTAATTTTTAAATCAAAATCAGGATCACTGTGTAAATTGTTTAATTCATTGACTAGATTATGTACCATAGGTGAAGTAGCTAAGATTTGCGCGTCTTTAATTCTAGTATAAAATAATGTTCTGACCGCTTCTCCTCTCATCTTTGACTCTTCTATTAGTTGATTTTCTACTCCTTCTTTGAGAGTATTTTGTGCAAAGTTGAAGCTTAATACTGCAATGGTTACAAGAGTAATAGATGATACTATCATCACTAGTGAAATTAGTTTTTTATCTAAACTAAATGATAGCCTGCTTGGCAATAAATTTGCTGAACTCCCATACTTACTTTAATGTTATTCTACTTATCACTGTTGAGACAAACTCGATGAAAGAATTCTCAATCTAGTTTTTTATCTTTGACCCAACTTATATTGTGTATCTTCATCTTTTGATTATGTGAAGTCTGATTGGCAATTGAATCACATTTTATTCAAATCATAATTGGCGTAGGAATTTTGCTTTTTGCAGCCAAGCTTATGGCAGAGCTTTTTCATAGATTAAAACTGCCAATAGTGTTAGGTGAACTTTTGGCAGGTATGATGGTGGGTCCATTTGCTCTTGGTTCACTTTTTGTTTTTGATGGTCAGCCACTGATAAGGATAGATGGCGAACTGCGAATCTTGGGAGAAATTGGTGCAATTGTGATTCTTTTCATAGCAGGACTAGAAGTTACTCCAAAAGAATTTCTTCGTGGTGGTAAAGCATCGCTTGTAGTTGCAACAGGTGGTGTGATTGTACCGTTTTTTGTAGGCTTTTTTGTTTTCGAATTGTTTGGATTTGGTGCTTTTCAGTCCATGCTTATTGCTACTGCCCTTACAGCAACAAGTATTGCAGTTTCAGTTCAAGTATTACGTGAATTTGGCAAACTGCAAACTCCAGAAGCACGTCTAATCATAGGTGCTGCAATAATAGATGACATACTTGCTATCGCTGTGTTGTCCGTAGTTAGTTCGCTTGGCACTGCAACAGGTGATATCGCTCAGATCGATCCAATACACATAGTTATGGTAATCTTACAAGTGCTTGGTTTCTTTGCAGCATTGCTGATTGGTTCATTGATAATCATACCAAGAATAGTTGCAAGAAAAATGTGGAAAGCAGAAGGAAGTGTAGAAGGAATTGCCACTGCATTATTTTTTGGCGCAGCTGCGTTAGCTGGAATAATTGGCCTCTCACCAATTGTTGGTGCGTTTGCAGCAGGAATGGCCTTGTCTTCAAGCAGAGTATTTGAAAAAATTGAACACTATATCAGTAAACTGAGTCTTATCTTTGCGCCATTATTTTTTGCGTTCATTGGAGCACAAGTTGATTTTAGAGGAGTAAATGCAGAGGTCTTGATGCTAAGTGGTATAATGATAGCAATTGCTGTAGCTACAAAATTCTTTGGATGTGGATTACCGGCGATGTTATTTCTCAAAGATAAAAGAAAATCAATGCAGGTTGGAATAGGAATGATATCAAGAGGAGAAGTAGGGTTAATTGTGGCAGGAATTGGGGTAGCGTCAGGAGTTCTTACATCCAACGTGTACTCTACTATTGTGATAATGGTCGCTGTAACCACAATAATTACGCCATTGTGGTTAAAATCAAGTTACAAAAAAGAGAGTGCACAACAACCACAATCGGTCTAGTTTAGTTCCATATCATTCATACGCTATTCTTAAATTCAACAGTAATTGATCCACACAATAATGAAAATTACTGCCTTTTCAATTTCGTTAATTCTTCTAACAGGCATATTGTCATCTCCAATAGAAGTGTCAAACGCAGAATCTATTCAATTGGAAAATGAATTAACTGTCACTACTCAAACAGATACTGAATCTAAACAAAATGAAACATCAGAACAAGATATCTCAAGTATTGTACACGAGGCAATTCTTCTTTTCAAACAACAAAGAGAAGAAACAATTAACACAATTAAAGAATGTCAAGAAAACATTCAGAATGCATCTCCAGAGAATAGACAACAAGCACGAGACAATTGCCGAACTAGCCTAAATGAAATTAAAGAATTCTACAAAGAGATGAGAGATCAAATCAGAGAGTTACTCCAAGAAAACAGAGACACTGTGAAGGCTTTGATAAAAGAAACAAAAGCAAGCCTAGTTGGAGGGAGCATGGTAACCCATGATGAATCAGACACGGAAGATACTGATGAATCAGATACAGAAGATACTGATGAATCAGATACAGAAGATA
>CAYSWR010000041.1:0-7720 GCA_964434855.1 uncultured Nitrosopumilaceae archaeon
AATTAAAGTTTGGGATTCCATGCTGGCTCTAGTTCTTTTTTCTTTAAACCTACAATTACTGCAACTGCAATTCCTATCACAAAAAACATGAGATACGGAGTCGCGTTACCAAAAAAGTTAGCCACTATTCCTGCAATGAGAGGTCCTGCAGCCCACCCCACACCAAACGTTGTCTCATATGCCCCAATCAAGCCTCCTGAATGTTCTTTTTGAACCTTTTTCATAATAATTTCAAAAGTTAATGGAAAGTAAACTGTAAAACCAAATCCCATGATCAGAGCGGCAAGAACAAATGTTTCAAACGAAAACGAATAGAACACAATAATCATTCCTATTGCAATTGAAAGCATTGCTGCAATAAGACTCTGGAAAGTTCTTTTTGCAAGCAACCCAGAAAAACCAAGAGATATCAGACGCGATATTCCAAAAATAAAAAACAAGAGTTCTATGTTTGAGTTAGAAATGAATCTGTCACTCATGTATGCAGGAAAAATGGTAAGAAATGTTCCAAATGCGGCACTGCAAAAAATTAACATTATCACTACTGTTGGAAATTTCAAAATTTTTTTGATCGACACTAAAGAGAATTCTGTTTTGTGAGTTGTCTTGCCGTATTTTTTTAAAAGTAATGAGGAGACAATACCTGTTGCAATAGCAAATGTTGCATACTGGAATAATATTCTGTATGTAACGTCAAAGTGTTCTAGTAAGAATGTCCCAGCCAATGGACCTATCATTAGTCCGCCAACAAAAAATCCCATGAATTTGGAGATTGATTTTACGCGAGCCTCCGGTGGTACAACTCGTGATATTATGGATTCGCATGGAGGCCAAAAAAATGAATGGGCTACTCCAGTCATTGCCCTAAATGCAGCAACCTCAGGAACAGACTGCGATATGGATAGAAGATAGATGGAGACAGCGTCTAGAGTTATCCCAAGTGAGAGCAAAAGACCGTTATTGAATCTGTCAAGAAGTAGGCCTACAAAGAGTGGAATAAACATGTATGGAATGAAATTTGAAAGGCCAATCAGGCCAAGCTCAAAATATGATGCACCTATCACTTCCTTTGAAAAGACAGGAACAATAGGATTGTGCATTCCATAGGATATTCCCACAATCATTGCAGTTGCATATACAAGAATCAGTGGTCTGTTCATGTCACTTGTATGCTGCGACCATTATCGCACCACCCATCATCGCAGTATCGAATTCTACTTTGGAGAATTTTTCAAGTAACATGGATTCAAGTTTCTTATTTTGTGGCCATAGCTTGTATGTACCATATAGAGTTGCAAATTTTAGTCCGAGCTTTCCTGCTGCTGCAAATGCAATGATTGGAAGTATTGCTCTAAGATAAAATGAAACTCCCATTCTGATAAAAGAGTTGTCTGGTTTTCCAAGATCAACTATTACAAATCGCCCTCCTTTTTTTAGAACCCGGTGAATTTCTGATATCGCAATCCTAAGACTTATTGCGTCACGTAATGAATAACCACAAATCACCGCATCAAACTTTTCATCCTGAAATGGGATGTGTTCAAAGACTCCAGATGTAAGATCAGGAGTTTTTTCAAAAAACTTTTTTGTATTTTTTAGCATGAGAATCAATGGATCATAAAGTGTGATTTGCAAATTGTTGTTACAAAGTTTTAGTGCAGTCTTTGACATGTTGCCAAATCCCGAGCCTGCATCAAGAACTGTATTTCCTTCTTTTACTCTGTTTGATAATCCTCTTCTGCGACATTCTTCGTCTTTTCCAAGTGAGATAAAGGAATTTACCTTGTCATAAACTGGAATTATATCTCTTAAAACATCAAGTACCTCGCCCCAGTAGCTTCCAAGACCCATGCTAAAATGAGAATTTAGGATATTATATGTCAATTATATGGCACAGTCATACTACTTGGTCGTAGAATTATAGAGTCTGTATCTTTAATTGGTGAAAATTTTGAAAATGTCTCAACGGTTCTTGCAGGAGAGATATCTGTTCCCTCAAAATGAACCACGAATGATGTCGTCCTTTCATTTTCTGCAGGCAAAATTGGTTTTATATGTCATCTATTTTTTCATTTGATAATCTGCTTTTACACGTACATGTTTATAACAGATGTAAGAGGTGAGGTTCATCATTGAGCGATAAGACAGAATCTACTGACAATCGCATAGAGCTGATGGCAGCAATTTTGATGGCACTAGTTGTAATTGCTACAGCTTGGAGCGCATACCAGTCTACCCTATGGGGAGGGATTCAAACTTTTACTTTGCGTGAAGTAACTAGCGCAAGTCAGAAGGTCACGATGACGACCCTCCAACAAGGACAATATACAATCATCGATATCTTGATGTTCATGGAGTACATTGATGCACTAAATAACAACGACCAGAAGCTCAGTGAATTCTACTTTGACAGATTTAGGCCAGATTTTAAACCAGCCGTTGAGGCTTGGTTAGAAACAAAACCTTTTGAGAATCCAGATGCACCATCTCATCCTTTTGTTATGACTGAGTACAGGAAAATATTTTCTGAAGAAGCAGAACGATTTGCTACCGAGTCTGCCATAAAATTAGATGAAGCACAGCAAGCCAACCAAAATTCAGATAATTATGTGTTAATGACTGTAATCTACGCTTCGGTGTTATTTATTGGAGGCATATTTTCTAGATTTTCTGGAATAAGACGTTTGAGTCTTGTTGTTGTGGGTTGGTGGGTATTTTCTATTGCTACATTTTTTCTCTTATCTATGCCTGTTGCGCCATTATTTGGATAATACTTTCAACTACTTTCGTGAAGCAAAAAATTAGTGCTAACTTGTGAATATCAAGAAGAACTAAGTATGTTCATTTTTCACATACTGTCTTGAGTGACTTGGTCATATTTTCAAAACTTTGACGGGCGTTGACATTTATTCATTTTTTCACGAGTCCAACCAAAAATCCATTAAATTTTTCACTATGAATATACCGTAGTGTTTTTGTTTATCTTTTCAATGTCAATCTTTTAAAAAATTCATCAGAAAAAATGAGAATCTCCTCATTATATTACAAACTCATGAATGAATAATATGACAAGTGTTTTATTGTTTCTGTACATTATATGCGCATGAAAACTGTTCCCACCGAAGAAAGGGCACTGATACTCCAAGGTGGAGGCTCCCTTGGAGCATATGAGGCTGGGGCTTTTAGTGCAGCATATTCATTTCTAAAATATCGGAACGTGGAACAAAATAATACAGATAGACCAATATTTGATATTGTTGCAGGTACTTCCATTGGAGCAATTAATGCTGCAATTCTTGTAAGCTATGTGAAGGAAAACAAGACTTGGGAAGGATCGTCTGAGAGATTAGCAGAATTTTGGAATCATATTTCAACAGAATCAATATATGATAAATTTTCTGTCTATATGGCGGAATGGTGGAATTATTGGCGACAATTTTTCAAAGATACAGCTACTAGTGAGGCGGCAAGGAGATATTATTCATCAATGGAATTTACAATTAGTGGGGTACCAAAGGTCTTTTCTCCACCACACACAATGCCGGATACCAAGTTCTTTAATGTGTTTAATAGTTGGTATCGCTATAGTAATCAATATCTAAAACAAAGTTTAGAACAATTCGCAAAATTTCCAATTGCAACAAGCTATGATGAGAATCAACCTAGATTAATTTTGGTTGCTGTTGATGTGATGGACGGTAAACCAGTAGTGTTTGACAGTTATGCAAAAGAAGATGGTACTAGAAAAACAGAATATGGCAACTACATCATGAACACAGACACAAATCATAATGAGAATGACACTGATGCTGGCATAGGCTTTGAACATATTATTCGATATCCTAAAGGAATAACAGCTGATCATGTCATTGCCAGTGCGGCAGTTCCTGTAAGCTTTGATTATGTTCCACTCGAGGTAGAAAGTTATAATTATAAAACAAAGAACTATGAGGGAAACACGCGATATTTCTGGGATGGAGGATTGTTATCAAACACTCCGTTGATGGAACTCATTATCCTACACAGGCGGTTCTGGTATAAAATAAAAGGATTAAAGGACTCGCTACCAAAACTGGGCATACTACTGATAAACTTACATCCGTCACGTATTGACAAGATTCCTTGGGATTTTGATGGAGTTGTGAATAGAAATATCGACATAGTTTTTGCGGATAAATCACTAAGAGACGAAAATGTAGTTTTGTTACTTTCGGATTTTGTTGATCTGAGCAAGAAATTAATTGATATTGCAAAATCTCACGGTGTTAAACAGGCAATTATTGATGATTTGCTTGATGCTCTCCCAGCTAGTCATGGCCGGCTGCACGGGGTAAAACCCTTACAATATCGGAATCTGGTGGAAGGGCAATTCAACATAGGTGAAGTGATACGAATTGAAAGAAAACAGAGCGAACATGAAACCTCAAAAAAAATCTTTGATTTTTCCTCAAACACAATAAAACAACTTCTTCAGAACGGTTATGATGATGTGGTTGAATACATTGATGCACGTTTTGGTCACAAGTATCTAAAAGCTGCAGGCATACAACAGGGCAAACAGGTGCATGAGTGATTTTGATATCCAGACTTTTTACACTGCATAAAGCAAAATATGTGGTAATCTTGTTTATTTAATTCTCTATGTTCTCCTCAAGATTCGTATCACAATAGTAAAGAATTATTTTCGGTGGGATTCCGCAGTAATTGTTTTTATAGATTTCAGGAGTAATATTAAGCCCTGAACATCATCACTAAAATTAAAGATGGAGATCACCTCGGATAATTAACGGAATGTTTTTATCAATGTTTCCGATAAGCTCGAAACATGTCGATTAGTGTTGAGAAATCTCCAATTTGGTTAAGAATTGCCCAGATTGTATTGGGAGCAATTACAATAGCATTATCTGGAATGGTTTTAGCTAATCCTGATGTTACAACTCTTTTCTTTGTAACATTACTTGCTATATCTTTGATAATGGTAGGCATCTCAAAAATTATTAAAGGTGCTTTAGTTAAACAGTTATCAAAAGGCACTAGAGCAATTAGTATTGTAATAGGAATTATCTCTATTGCTGGTGGATTCTTTTCATTAGCAAATCCAATTGCGGCAGTCTTGACACAGATAATGATAATCACCATATTCATTCTAATTCATGGAGCAGGGCTTGTGGCAAATGGAATTGCATCAAAGAGTGAAAGCAGAGGTTCACGTATTGCAAATATCATCATCGGAGGAATTGTGATTGCCTTGTCAGCGATTTTGTACGCATATCCAGGTTTGACTCTTGTTTTGATGCTGATGTTTGTTTCAATAGGACTACTCTTTAATGGAATTGGAAGCATCATATCTGGCATAATAGGACATAGACCTTCTAGGCCAATACCATAGAATGATTCCGTCGACAATTATAATTTTCTGGTCATTACAGCCCTAATAGTTATACACATAAACAATTCAAGGAGTGGTTAATTTTAGCCCTTGGCAAGTAAAGGTGGCACGTTCTCTAATCTCTGCTTTTTCATTGTCGTTAGAAAACTGATACAAGTTTATGACATCTTGAAGATATGTGCCATAACCTGTTAACTCACATTTTGAGAATTTCCATGTTTGTATAATTCTGCCATCTCCTGATACAACATCTATATTTACATCAAAAGGCGAGATTGTGTTGCTCTTTGTCATCCAGCGATCAACTCCTGCGTAAAAATCTTTTTTATCAATACTGGGAAGTGACTCCAAGTAAAATTCTGGACTATCAGAAAATTTGTAAACTGAAAATGAACCTCTTTCTTCATCAGTAGTGGAACTTGTTATTTGAAACTTGGAAAAAGTTGAGATGGTGATAGGTTTAGTAATCAAACCATTTGAAAAATGAACAACAAATGAATGTGCTATTTCGTTATCGGAAATTGTCGAAGCAGCAGTAACTTCAGTAATAGGAATTATGAGTATTCCTTGATTTACAAGATATTGAAGAGATGAAATGTAATCTGATTCTGTAATTTGTCCTTCTGCCCACCACTTTGCATTATTTTTGATCCAGGATGGGATTGACGAACCGTCAACAAATATAACAAATGAAGTTCCAATAACAAGTAATATAGACACCAAAAATATTTTCAGAGAAATGTTGACTTTCAATCAGTATGGGTAAGTTTTCTATTATAGAAAAATCTTTTCCAATTCGTGTGGTAATCTAAAAATTTTGCCCAATTATAGCCTCTACCATAACAGGCGTCTCAAGGGCTAGAATGCTATAAACTTCCCGTGCTGCTTTTTTTCAAGTTTTTTTCATTACATTGAGATTGAACTCTTTTCGTAAAAGAGATTTTGGATCATTGTTTGCAAACACATCCAATGTTATCTTAAATGTCATTTTATTCAGAGGAATGTTGTATGGAGTCATTGTTATTTTATGGTCGCCGGTATTTCTATTAGGAAAATCCAGAGATGGAAGTTGAAGCGATGGTTTGTCTATTTTCAGGTATTGATTATTTAGATCATCAGTCTTTGTAGTTATCAAGATATTATCAAATTTTTTTTCACGGTTTTTTAGATTAAGTGTAATTGTAGTAAATTTGTCTGAAGTGATTTTTGAATTTGACAGTTTTAATTTTTCAAATGCCAAACCTTTTCTAGTAAATAATCCCAAAATTCAGATCTCAATAAAGAGTGCAGATTTGGAAGATAATAAGTTTATTTTATTTGTGAATAGAAAATATTCCCTGAAAAGAAAAACTCATCATATATGTAAAGTGTCATATTGTTTTGTTAATGTACTTTAAGATTTTGTTTTGATCTTTGTTAGACTTATTTTTACATCCACATTTTCAAGAAAACCAGAAAGAAAAGAGACATTCTCTGTGTTAGTAGCAGTGTCAACGGTTAGCTTGAAAGCATCTCCAACCTGAATTGCCTGACTATTTTTTGCGTTGTTTACAGTACCATCGTAACACAACAAACCTTGATCACATTCATCTGATGGAGTCAAGGTAGTTCTTAACACAACTAATTCGTCATCTAATCCATGAAACACAAAAGTACCGTCTACGCCCTTTACCTGTGTCCATATTATTATTCCTGGAAAATGACTTGAATATGCTGTTTTTCCTTTAGCTGCAAAGTTTGAATCTGTAGATTGCTGAGCATTTACAAAGTTGCTTTGAAGTGAAGATAGTAATATCAACGCAAAAACTAGTGCAATTGTTTTGTCAATAGGTAAATTCAAGGATCCTTGTCTTCTTTTTTAATATTTAAGTTTTGAAACATAACCTAACCTTGCTTCATCTCAGAGATAACAGAATGTACACCTTCTTTGTATGAAGGATATTCAAATTCGCAAAGTCTTGAAATTTTTGCATTAGATGTCCTTACAGATGTTGTGAGTAATTTTACAAAATCTCCCCCCATTACTGCTTTTGCCAAAAGTGCAGGAACTGAACCAGGATGTTTCACTCCAAGCTCATCACAAACAAAATTTACAAAATCTTTGAAAATCACTGGATTTGAATCTGTTACGATAAGTGACTGGTTTATGGCATTTTTTTCTGCTATACCAACTAGTGCAGAAACAACATCATCCACATGTATGAAGCTTCGATAATATTCCCCCCCTCCAGGAAGTTTGAAACTTCCATTCTTAAGTTTGTCAACCATGATTGATCTGAACCAACCACCATTCCCGTAAACATCACCAAGATACGCAACACTAAACTCTAT
>CAYSWR010000042.1:0-2052 GCA_964434855.1 uncultured Nitrosopumilaceae archaeon
AGAGTTTCAAAGCTTTGTAATTGATTTTCATATGACAGTTGCATGCTGTTTTTATCTACAATCTTTTGTGAGACCTGAAAAGTTTTCCCTACAAACTCTTGTTTTATTTTATCTAGTAATGCCTGATCCATTTCTTTTATGTATTCAAGTGAGGTTTCCTTGATTGATTGATCTATAAGCTCGCGGAGCACTTTCTCCCTGTTTGCAAGTGTATCCTCCATTTCTGCAAGTTCAAATTTTGTAGCTTGCCCTATACAGAACATATCAGAAGGTCTTGGTATTGCTAATATTTTGTGTGATAATGATCTAGTTCTTTCTGCTTCGCCTACCAGAAGTTCAAGACAATGAATTCCCATTCGCACACTCACACCCTTGTCTTGGTTTATTTCCTGATTTGCTCGTGCGTTCTGAATCACTCTTGCTAAAGTCTTCAATATAAAAATAGGTATAAACGATTTTGAAATTTTTGCTTCTTGTATTATTACCAGCATTTCTTCTTCAACAGATTTTGGATAATGTGTATGGATGTGACTTTTTAGACGGTCATATAGAGGTTCGATTATTTTTCCAGAGTGAGTATAATCTATTGGATTTGCAGTAGCAAAAAAGGCAGTCTTTGGCTCAAAGATGACAGGATATGCACCAGTTGTGAATCTTCCTTCCTGAAGTATTGATAAGAGTGCGACTTGTTTTCTTGTATCAAGTACTGGTAATTCATCTATACAAAAAAGTCCATGTTTTGCTTGCATTAATTGACCAGGAGAATATGATTCGATTTGATACATTTCAACTCCTTTTTTTGTAATTTTTACAGCATCTATCTGCCCCACTAAATCTTTGACAGAAATATCAGGGGTTGCAAGGACATACTTGAATCTACGTTCCCCATCTAACCATTCTATTTTTGTGTCAAGTTTATTGTTACGAATTTTATCCATGCTGTTTGAATCAATGTAGAATTTTGGCGAGGTCATATTGTCATCTTGATCTTCTAATAAGGTGATCATCTCATTTTGTGGCAGATCCATGGGTGAATCATTTGTTATACTGCCTTTAATGATAGGCATGGGAGACAAGAGATGTTTTGCTATTGTTTGTGCAATCTTTGTTTTTGCCTGACCTATTTGTCCAACTAACATAATATCATGACATGCAAGAATTGCTCTATCTAATGCTGGGATAACATCTTCTTCAAAGCCTATAATTTCGGGATATTTTACTTCATCTCTTTGTATTTTTGAAATCAGGTTTTGTCGAAGTTGATCTTTCGCTTCTACAATCTTGTAGTTAATTTCCAAAAGATCTCTGAGTGTTTTAACTTGGGTATAGTCCTCTGGAAGGCCAGCCATTATTTCTGTATATTTAGGATCAGAGGAATAGCTTCGTTTTACAAGTTCGGAAATCTCTTGCGCCACTTTGATAAATTATGCCAGAATGCGATTTAAAGTATTGTCTGTTTTAGCATGGTTTTTATCGGGGAGGGATGAAATTTTTGTTCACTTGACTACACAAGAATATAGACACATTGTTAGGATTGCAGGAAAAGATGTTCCTGGAGCAAAGAAAATGATCATTGGAGTCAGTCAAGTTAGAGGAATAGGTTACAACTTTGCCAAAGCAATTTTGGATCTTCTTAAGATAGATCATAATAGTAATGTTGGTTTTTTGTCAGAATCTCAAGTAGATTCTATTGAAAAGGCCATGAGAAACCCAGCTTCACTTAACATGCCAGCATGGTTTCTTAACAGAAGAAAAGATATTGATTCCGGAAATGATTTGCATCTAATTACTTCAGACATAGAGTTTAACGTTAGAAATGATATTGAGCGAGAGAAAAATACTAACAGTTGGAGAGGTTTTCGTCACACTTATGGGTTAAAGGTTAGAGGCCAGCGAACTCGTACAACAGGACGCAAAGGTGGTGCTGTTGGAGTACGTAAAGGAGGCAAGGTGCTTCCACCAGGAGCAACTCCAGCTGAAGGTGCAGCAGCTCCAGCAGGAGCAGTGCCAGCTGAAGGTGCAAAACCAGCTGCAGGGGCAGCAGCTCCAGCT
>CAYSWR010000042.1:2152-7598 GCA_964434855.1 uncultured Nitrosopumilaceae archaeon
GCAAAACCAGCTGCAGGGGCAGCAGCTCCAGCTGCAGGTGCAAAACCAGCTGCAGGTTCAACAAAACCAGTGGAGAAAAAACCAGCAAAGTAGGTGTAATGAATGGGAGATCCTAAGAATCCTCGCAAAATTTGGAGAAAGCCAAAGCGTCCTCTAAACTATGATTTATTAAATGAGGAACTTCATGTGCTTGGAACTTTTGGATTGAAAAATAAACGTGAGCTTTGGAAGGCACATACAGAACTTTCAAGAGTAAGAAATCAAGCAAGATCACTTTTAGCTTTAACACAAGAAGTAAGAGAGAAAAAAGAACAGGTTCTTATGAAATCTCTGATTAGAATAGGATTGGTAAATACAAATTCCACACTTGATGACGTTTTGAATTTAAAAGTAACAGATTTGCTTTCACGTAGATTACAAACAATTGTTCAGAAAAAAGGATTGATAAAAAGTCCCTATCAATCAAGGCAAGTAGTAGTTCACGGTCATGTCATGATTGGAGAAAGAGTGGTTACTGTTCCATCATATACAGTTAAGGTAGAAGAAGAAAATCAAGTACATCTAGTTCCAGGTGCTAATTTTGGTCAATTAAAGCAGGTAATAGAAACAGTTGTACCTGAACAGCCACAAGAATAAGATTACTATATACGCGATTATTTAGAGAAATAGATTAGATTATGTGTTCAATCATAGGTTACCTAGGCGGTGAGCCAGCTGCGCCACTTCTAGTCAAGGGACTAAAACGTATGGAATATAGAGGATATGATAGTGTTGGTGTTGCTACATTCTCTGGGAATCAAATTTCTGTGAGAAAAGGAGTGGGCAAAGTTATGGAGGTAAATGACAGAGTCAAACTAGATGCGCTATCTGGAACAATTGGGATAGGACATACGAGATGGGCAACACATGGAGGAGTAACTGACATAAATGCACACCCCCACCCATCAAGTTCTGGAAATATTGCCATAGTACATAACGGAATAATAGAAAATTATGAGGAATTAAAAAAAGAATTACAAGAAAAAGAATACACGTTCAAAAGCGAAACAGACAGCGAAGTCATTGCAAATCTTCTACAATATAATTTCGATCAAACAAAAGAAATTAAAAAATCCATGATACAAACTGTTTCTAGATTAAAAGGAAATTTTGCATTTGTTGCAGTGTTTGAAAATGGAACCCTTGCAGCAGCTAGATTCCATGAACCATTGATAGTAGGAATTGGAAAAGATGGGTATTTTGTTTCAAGTGATGTGCTAGGATTTGTAGAGTATACAGATGAAGTAATTTATCCTGATAACCGAGAATGTCTTATAATTAATTCATCTGGAATACAAATGTTTGATTTTGATGGAAATCAAGTACAATTTCAGATTACAAAAGTTTCAAAAGAATTTGCTGACGCTTACAAGGGCGATTATGCCCACTTTACATTAAAAGAAATTTCAGAACAGCCAGTTACCATAATGAAGGCGGGCGAAAACACTAAACTTGAACTTGATTTACTGACTGAATTTGTAAAACATGCAAAGAATCTTTACGTAACTGGAAGTGGTACAAGCTATAACGCCGCTCTAGTAGCAAAACACCTCCTTTCAAAATATGCAAAAATAAAGATAGAGTCAGTCATCTCAAGCGAGGTACAATTCTCTTCAAACTTTTTTGATCATCAATCTATTTTGATTGCACTTTCGCAGAGTGGTGAAAGTGCAGATGTACTTGAGGCAGTAAACATTGCTAAAAAAAATGGAACTAAGATTGTGTCTATTACTAATATAATGACTTCATCTCTGGTTCATGCTTCGTCTATTGCAGTAGGTTTGAATTGTGGTCCAGAAATTGGTGTTGCTGCAACAAAGAGTTTCACATCACAACTTGCCATACTTTACAAAATGACAGACAAGTTGTGTGAAGGTAGCATGGGATTAGATTTCAATAAAGTTTCAGACGCTATGAAGACGCTACTTTCTGATCATTCAAAGATTAAAGAAATTGCAAAAAAACTCAAGAACATATCAGACATCTATATTCTTGGTAGAGGTATTCATTATCCAATTGCCTCTGAAGCTTCACTAAAGTTAAAAGAACTCACATATGTTCATGCAGAAGGACTTCCAGGTGGAGAATTAAAACATGGACCATTAGCTCTTATGGATTCTAGTGTTTATGTTATAATAATAAATCCAAACGATTCTACTTATGTTGATACTTTGTCAAGCGCACATGAGATCAAAGCTCGTGGTGCAAAAATAATTGGAATATCAGACAAACCAAATGATGTTTATGACTATTGGATTGAGATTCCTTCAATTAATGAGTCATCATATCCATTAATTGAGATAGTCCCAGTACAGTTATTGGCATATTATGCAGCGTTAGAAAAGGGTACTGATCCTGACTATCCTAGAAATCTTGCCAAATCTGTCACAGTGAAGTAATTCTACGGTATTCATTTTCTGTAAGTGAGAGGAGTTTTTCAGTATCTATACCTGTCTTTAATAAGCAACCTATAGAGGCGCCTCCAGCACCTGCACCTTCCTTAACAAATCCTTGCGCATAAGAACACAATCCAGTGATTTTTGATTCTCCAAGTTTTAGTTTTATAGATAATACTGGAATATCAGAAATTTGTCTTACTATCTCAATAAGATTTGCAGTTTTATCATCGATAATGTATGATGTAGTTCCTATGGCTACATTGTTTTCATTAAAACCAACGTGTTTTGCAAAAGCCAGAACTGCCGCCATTTGTGTTCCACCTGCCAATATCACCTTTGTTGATTCTGATGCAGTACTCAGCATTCCAGCAACTGATGGAATCATTGGGTCACCGAGTTGTGTCACAATATCGTATGGATCTCTTGACTGTAATCGTTTTAATGCAGTTTCTACTATTTGATTTTTCAAATCAACCGGATTTTGTGGCATACTACTACTAACAGAAGCTTGTAGTCCGAATCCTCTTAACACTCCAAGTGCAGTTGTGGTTCCACCGGGAATACTTTCTCCTATTACAAGACAATCGGTAGAAGAACCAAGAGATCGTCCTATTATTCTTCCATGTTCAACTGCTTTTCGTGTAAGATCTTGTTCAAGTGCTGGTTCCTGCAAAATATTTTTTCCTGGTTCTAAACCAAGTTCCAAGTACGGAAGTTTTGGAAGAATTTTGCTTCCTGCATTGATTACAAAACAAGGTATGCTTGAAGCTTCAAGTGCAACTTTTGTGAGAATGGCCGGAGTAGGCTTGCCATCAGGAGTCATGGGAATGGCGTCAATACTTTTACAGTATCCATAATGAAGAAACTCGGCGTCTGCTGCAGAGGTGAACTTTAGTAGATCGGGGTTAGCACCCGCCACTGTGATTCCGGGAATCTCACAAGTATGAGTATAAGATGTAACAAATGAAAATACAAATTTTTTATTTTGAGTTTTTTTGATAAAATCGTTACCTTTTTCCACATTTCCAAAAATTTCTATGTCTTTCACAAATCACTCACTATTCATAAATTCTACAAATTCATCTTCAGTTCTTGACTGAAGAACAAAGTTGGTCTTTTTTTCTTTACCTATAGTTGATGAAACAGATGAACCATAATTATGACCAGGATAAAGCACATAGTTTTCATTCATCTTGCTGATTACATCAAAAAGACTGTGATAGAGTTCCCTTGCGTTACCGCCAGGAAGATCAACTCTTCCACAGTTTCCTACAAAAAGGGTGTCACCAGAAAAGATTTTGTCATCACCAACTAGACAGATACTATCTTTTGAATGTCCTGGTGTATGAAAAACTGTAATCTCGGAATTTCCAAACTTGATCTTGTCCCCATCAGATACCTTCATGTCATTTTTTAATGTAGATTCTTTGTGCTGAATTATTTTTGCTCCTGTTGATTTTACCATAAAGTCATTTCCTATGGTGTGATCAAAATGATAGTGTGTGTTTACAATGTACTTTACTTTCATGTTGTTTCTTTCTATGGTCTGTATTACATCTGGTAGATCCCATGAAGGATCTATTACTATGGCTTCCCCCGTATCTTCATCCTCAAGCAAGTATGTGAAATTCTGCATATCGCCAACTTCAAATTGATAAACTTTCATAACACCCCAACCTCGGCCTCTGGAGGAATGCCAATCTTTTCCACAAGAATAATTCCGCATATATCCATTCTTTTTGGCATACCAACTTTCATCTTATGAAATGTTATGGTTGCATCTGCTTTGACACACTTATCGCCAACGTTTCCCGTGTCAGGATCAAGTCCCGACGGCACATCTAAAGCAAGTTTGAATGCCTTTGATTTGTTTATCATATCTATTGCAGATGCATAAGGTTCTTTTATTTTGCCAGAGATTCCTGTTCCTAAAATCCCATCTACTATGATATCCGCTTCCAAGACCAATCCATGAACATCAGAGGCGACAATCAAATCTAGTGAATTCATTTTTTCAAGAAGTTTCCAGTTTGTTCTTCCTTCTTCTGTCTTTATTTTTTCTGGGTTTCCAAGTAATATTACTTTAACAACAGAGCCATATCCTGCAAGATGTCTTGCTACAACAAATGCATCTCCACCGTTATTACCAAGTCCTGCAAATACCAATATTTTTTTTGATGAAATGTTGGGAAATTTTTCTACAACATACCGCGTTGCTGCTGCACCAGCATTTTCCATCATCATCTTTCTTGGAAATCCCATTTGGTGACCGTTCTCTTCAATCTGCATCATCTGTTTTACAGTGATTTCCATGTAATAATTCAAAAACTGGTCAAATAAGGGCTTTACCAAACGGCTTTATCTTAGTTTTTTATTCATGGTTGCATGTCATTAAAAAATGTCAAGTCGTCCCTATCAAAAATTTCAAAATCATTGAATGACTTGCAAGATTCTCGAGAATATTTAATAAAAAACACTCGTGAAGTCATACTTCTTTGCAGCCAATCCATAATTTCGATTCATAAATCGGATCTTGAAACAGGTAGAAAAAAAGCTGAACACGCAAAGAAACTACTAGATGAGATAAGAAAGAGATCAAGAAGCGAACTGTATAGAAACATCGTTACAGCAGAACAAGAACTTGTTGAGGCGTTTGCGTTTATATCCATAGTTGAAAAATCAAACATTCCATCAGCAGCATCACTTGGAGTAAGAGGAGAATCATACATTCTTGGTCTCCTTGACTGTATTGGTGAACTAAAAAGACTGGTTTATGACAGTATTAGAGTGGGAAAGGCAAATGAAGCTAGGAAATTTTTTGAAATAATGGAGAATCTGTATCTCTTTTTGTATCCTTTTGCCATATATGATAAAATAATAAATGAAACTCGTAGAAAGCTTGATGTAAATAGAATCCTTATCGAAGATGCAAGAGCAGCTGTGACAGAAGAAATACGACGTTCTGCTCTTATTGATGCAATAAATAAGAACAGGAACTGATTTTAAAA
>CAYSWR010000043.1:0-7555 GCA_964434855.1 uncultured Nitrosopumilaceae archaeon
CAAAATATAAGTTGTACGACTTTTAGATAGTTGCTTTACCAACATATTTCTGCAAAATCTTTGGAACTACAACATGCCCATCTTTTGTCTGAAAATTTTCCAATATTGAGACTAGAGTTCTAGATGTAGCTACTAGTGTACTGTTCATTGTGTGAAGATACTGTGGTTGATCATTTGTCCTGTCACGAAATCTAATCTTGAGTCTTCTTGCCTGAAAATCAAGACAATTAGAGCATGAAACAATCTCGCGATAGCTATTCTGTCCTGCCATCCATGCCTCAAGATCATAAGTCTTTGCAGAAATTTTTCCAAGATCGCCACTTGACAAGACCATTATCCTATATGGGATCTCAAGCTTTTGATAAAATTCTTCTACAATGGATAACATTTGTTCATGTTCTTTCCAGGATTCTTCTGGTCTTGAAAAAATGAACTGTTCAACCTTTTCAAACTGATGAACACGGAAAATTCCTTTCTGATCTCTTCCATGTGCACCAGCTTCTTTTCTAAAACAAGGACTCACCCCTGCATATCTCATTGGTAAACTCTTTCCTTCCAAAATTTCATCAGAGTGCATCGATGCTACTGCGTGCTCTGACGTTCCAATAAGATATAGATCATCTCCTTCAATTTTGTAAATTACATCCTCAAAATCATTAGCAATGATAGCTCCTTCCATTGATCTACGATTTATCATATAAGGTGTTTGAATAGGAGTATAATTTTTCTCGGAAAGAAAATCCAAGGCATAGTGTATCAGTGCTTGATTTAGCTTCACAAGATCATTTTTCAAGTAATAAAATCTAGCACCAGCTACTTTTGCAGCTCTTTCCAAGTCAATAAGATCAAGATTCTGTGATATGTCTATGTGATCTTTTATTTTAAAATCAAATTGAGGTATTTTTCCCCATTTTCTTAATTCCTTATTTGCAGTTTCATCTTTTCCAATTGGAACCGACTCATGAATGAGATTAGGCAATGAAAGTGCGAGTTTAGTATACTCCGATTCTATCTTGGTTTGAATGGCCTCTAGTCCCGAGAGCGTTTCAGAAACTTGTCTCATCTGTTCTATGAGGGGTGTTGCATCTTGACCTAACTTTTTTTTCTGTGCAATTTCTAAAGCGATGTCGTTTTTTTTCTTGCGTAAATCATCTGTTTTGATAATTAATTCTCTTCTTTCCTTGTCTAATTTTATTAAATCATCAAGTGAAAAATTAACAGCTCTGTCTTTGAGCATCTTTCTTATTATATCTGGATTTTCTCGAAGAATTTTTGGATCAAGCATCAGCTAGTCACTCTAAGTACAATTTGGGTTTGTTCAAGGACTTCATCAATAGTAGAGATCAAACTTCGTATATTTCCCTTACCTTGAAAAGTAAAGACAAGTGAGTTATCAACATTTTCAATCTGAAGTGAAAGATTCTCTGGGAAATCCACATTGTCTGGCTCTAATGCTTTTCTAATAGAATTAACCTTTTGTGGTGTTAGATTATTTAAAATGACTTGAACCCTGCACTGTAGTGACATTTTCTTCCAAACAATCTAAAAACTCGTCTAATTTGTCTTTAGTTATTCTGGCTCCAGCAGCAGCATCATGGCCTCCACCAGCTCCAGAAACTTTAGCAGCACATGATCTCATTAACAAACCAAGATTGACTTCAGACTTGCATCCAGTAGATTTTCTAGATGAAAATTTGATTGTTCCATCATCACCATTTGTTCTAAGTATGATTATTTTACCAGTATTTTTCTGTGAGCCACCTAGCAATGAAGACACTGCACCAGTCATGTTTTCTGGCACCAATCCCTCTCCATTTACCATGACATATTGACCATTGTCTACAACCCTCCAGCGTTCACTTGCAAGTGTATTCATGTATGTTCTCAACAACGTGCGATATTCTAGCAGTATGCTCTCTCCTTCTTCAAGCATCTTTGTTCTGTCTCCCATACAAATGGAAATCCCAACTCCGGCCTTGCGAATTCTTCCACAAGAATTTAGCATGGTAGAAAATTCTCTTGCATCACGCAAGAAGCTACGTTTGTCTTCACCAGAAAGTGTGTAAGTATATCCAACAAGCTCATCCATTATCTCAGTTGCATTTTTAGTTGATGTAAATTTCGTAATGACTTCAAGCAAATTTCTTTTTTCATCTTCCGTGAGTTCAGCTGGGACACGCCATCTACTACCATCTTTTAATTTAATTCCTGAGGAATTCAACAAAGAAAGACAAGTATCACGATTCCATGTAAGGCCTTCAATAAATGGGTGTGATGTAAACGCTAATGCGTCAGGAAGTGATCGAGTTTCTCTACCTACAAGCAATATGTCAAGATCAATTTCTACTTGACCATTTTTCTTGGCAGTGGAAGCAATTTCTAAATTAATCCCTGTGAATGACTTTTTTTCTCCCTGATCTTGTCGGTCACCTAATGCTGAAACTACCGCAATCCAAGCAAGATCTGTATTTTCTTTGTGCAAGGCTTTTGAAACTAAATAACACATTCCACCTGCAGAAACTTCACGACCGCCATCTATGTTGTACTTCCACGCATTGATCACCCGTTCATTATCAAACTCCTCTTTTGGAATTTGATGATGATCAACAACAATCCAGTTGTCATCTAATATTGCGTCAAGATCTTTTGCAAATCCACCGCCCAGATCTGTTATGATGTGAAGATCACGAGAATCATTTTTGAGCTTCTCAATCAAATTCTTGCTACATTCATTTACTGTACGTACTGTACACTTTGCTCCAGATCTTATGAGGGATTTTGTAACAATGCTTCCCGATGTAATTCCATCACAATCTAAGTGAGTTATTACAGAAATGTTCTTGCCAGCTTTTATGCAGTCAGAAACTTTGTCATGAAAATATGATAAGGCATTATCCAAATTATTTGCCATTACTCAAGTTGAGCAATGACTGACTTATATTTCCAAGTTTTGGGTATGCGACCAATTTTCTTATAATAGGATGATAATCTGTGCACTTTAGCTTCTAGTAATTCAAGTGAACGAACGTTTCTCCTATCAGAAGTGTGTGTTTTAAGATGTTTTTGTAATCCAAGGGCTTTTCTAACAATATTGTTTAGGTCTTCTGGCATATCTTGTTTGATCCCTTTCTGTTCAAGGATCTCAGTTATCGATTTTTTTGTTATTGATCTAACTAATGGGATTGCATATTGATCACGAAGTTTTACTCCTATTTCGCTTGTTGTAAGGCCATCCTTTGCATATTTCAGAATAAGATCCTCGATTTCTTGAGCGCTTTGTTTTACCCATGTTGCAGAACTAGGGGTAATGGGTCTAATCGAGTGAGATTGACCATGCCTATGTGAATGTAGTCGTCCCATACGTCGCTTGGTCTAAGGGCAAAACATAAACGTTACTTCAATTCCGGAAAATTTTTGATAATTGACAAAAAAGTTAAATATCAAAGCAAGTCACTCTGTGTCTAGGTGCATGATATGAATAAACCTATAGTGATTGGCGCAACCATACTAGTACTCTTAGTTGCATCCACCTTCCTTCAACTGGCAGCCGCTCAATATGTCGGAGGAGGACAGACAACCCTAGAGGAACAGTTAGCGCTTGCCAAAGCAAAAGTTAAGATAGCCGCAGAGAATCCAGCAACAGGATCTGGTACGCCTTACCTTGACGCAAACGGTGTCATTGGTGGTTCTATAATAGTAGGTGCGGTATTTGGCGGAATTGCAATCGTCTTTATTGTAAAAGGCAGAAGCGGCAGATTCGCAAAAGCAAAATAAACTTTTTTCCTTTTTATTATTTTTAATAGTGATAACTGTAAATATCATATCTGATTGAGACAGAAATGTATATATCATACATAAAATGTTTTCATACATGATGAGCGCTATATTCGGTTTGCTCGTAGGAATTCTGTCCAACTTTGCAGGCCAGATAGGTCCAGCTTATGACCCACTCTTCTATGATGTGATGGTCTACATATTTGGAACTATCATGTTTGCAGTATTCATACTTGGAATCATCGCATTCTGGATGAGAGTACACGGTTTGGGCGGTGACACACGAGAAAGATGGGTTTCTGAACTAGACAAACACTTCGAGAAAGAAGGTATTGGTCTGATACCCGACAACGGTAAATACTGGTAAACCTCCAACTTTTTCATTATTTTTGATTTATCTTTAATTTTGATTATCTGACTTGAATTATTTTGATTTAGGATTCCGGTGGTAGAAAGTCGTGTTCTTTTGCAGTGTCTACACCTTTGGTTACAAACTCTGCTCTATAATGATAACCATCTACTAATTTGGTATTTATGTAGTCTGGTGACTCGACACCATTTACTAACATCCTTGATTTGGACTCGTCCATATCTCTCATAGGAAATCCATCTTTATGGTAGGTGGTCCAAGTCCACAAAAAGTGACCTATCTCAAAAGGATATTTTTTTTCCCACTCTGCATAAATCACTCCATCATTCGAAAGTGTATATAGAGAATGTGTGCAACCTGGGTTTTTGCCAATATTTGCAGGTATCTCTGCTTTTTCACCATCTACTGTGATTTCTAGTGTAGCAGAAATTTTGTACTTGAGGTCCCGATTATCAATACATTGTTTTAAAGGATTATCAGCATTTGATTGACTTTGTACTACACTGCTAGCTAGTCCTACTGCCACTGCAATACCTGCGGTTATAGCAAGAAATTTGAGTGTCTGCTTACGTTTTGCAGGATCACCCATTCCGGGCCAAATCATAAGACCATTCTGATAGCTTTAGTTATATTGATTTTGCCTTTTGACAAATATGCTGATTTGAATATGTTAAACAGAAACTAGGCTATCGCTGAGTTTGATAATTAAGAAAATGAAAAGGAGAGGGATTTTTTAGATCACTTGCCACGGTCTGGTTGCAAATGTAACTACATAACCAACTGCGATAATTATCGATTGATATGCAATGTTTGCATATGGAATTGGTTTTAGTATCTTTTCGCCTTCGACCACGACTGTTTGTCCTGGACCAAGTCCTGGACCGATTGAAGCAATGTTAAGCTGTGTGTGCATGTGATAAACTCCTGGTTCAAGTGCTTTTACTATAAGTGTGTAGTCGACAACACCGTTTCCTGGAATATCAAAGACATTGCCGGGTGGATCTCGTGATACGAATTCCCATCTGTTGCCTGCGTTTGTTGATTCACCGAAAACAGAAAGCCATGCTCTTAGGTCTCGTTGTATTAGACTTATCAAGGTGCCTTTCACCGTCAGGAGTTCTCCTGTGTTCAGTGATTGTCTTGAGATTGTCTCATCTTCTATTCTAACGAAACGACTTTGGAGTTGTGCCTGTACACCGTGTGCTTCTGCTTGTTGAATCATTTGACCTATGGTAGGACCAACTGCTCCCAACGCAACAATCACACCTAGTGCTGCTACGATTAATTTTTTATTTATCATAGTCATCCGTAACTATTCCATGACAGAAAGACCAACGATATATGTTTTACCCTAGTTGCCAGTATAGGATAATATCTTGAAGAAAAATTAAGATAATCACCAATGATTAACATCATAAAGGTATTTCTTAATGTTGTGTTTTTTAGATATTATGTAGAGTTTTTACAAAAATTTTTACAATAATACTATGTATACATAAATAAAATAAAGAAAAAAACCTATTTACGGAGTTCATACTTTATATACAGAACAAACGTCAAATGCAACATGGCACAAATGCCGGCATTGATTCCAAAAGAAGTCGAAATCCAAAGACTGAAAAAGATTTGGATGATCGTCATCACAATGGGATCTGTAGCTGCATCCGTGGAAGTCGACAACTTTGTCGATGGTTCACTGCATCAAACTTCTATCAGAGATAGTGCATTTACACCAGCACACTGGTGGCTCTATAGCCACTTTGTAGCACTACCATTAGGTTGGGGTGCTGTCTCAATCTACGATAGAAAGGTACCAATTCTAAGGGGTCCAAACAACTCCATGAACACTGGTCTGAAGATGACTATTCTAGGTTATCTGGCAACCATGTTTACAATTGGTGTCAACGAGATGTGGCACTTCTGGTTTGTAGAGGAAATCTTTGCAGTACCAAACCACTGGATGTTCAATATGGGTGTGGTTGTTGCATTCATAGGCGCACTTGCCTATGTAGTTAGAGTATATGCAAGACTCGTCGAACTTGGAGCAGAAACCCCAGGTGAGAATCCATATGTTGCTGAAATGTACAAGATGGCCCTAGAAGGCAAACTGTACAGCAGATCCATCCCATAGAAAAGTACGCGCAAAAGCGCACCCTTTTTCTTATTTTAAATCTCCTAAACGAAGTTTTTTTCTCTCAAATACCGGAAAGACTTAAAAGTATACAGATTATTATATTCCCAAATGACCTTACCAAAAGGATTCGGTTCTGGTGGCGGCGCATCTAGTTCTGACGTAGAGAAGATGATCGGCAAGCGTGTTGAAAACATGATCGGCTTGTATACGGCTTCGTATCTAGCAGCCTGGCTATCGACATTTGCTGGTACTGCAGTTGGATACTTCTATTATCCATGGGCTTATCCAGCATCAAGCGGTCACTTTGCGTTTATCGTGCTGACTATCATTGAGTCAATTGGTTACCTCTTCTGTGTTAAGGTGGGACAAGAAGGCTCATCAAAAAACAGCAACGGCGTATTAGCTGGTGTAATGGGTGGAGTTGCAGTTGCAACCGTATTGATAGTCATATTCGTTAACGGATAGGAAATATCCAATTCACACTTTTTCTTGTTTTGTCAAATTACTCAAGAGTATAGAAATCAGATCTGCAATCACGCATAAAATTTTATATATCACACCTCTTCTCTACTGGAATATGGTCTGGCTAAGACGATGTACTCACTACTTATTCATAGTAGTGGTTGCAGTCAACTCTACATTGTTGACAATTAACGCTGGAGACTACATATTCTATACAGACTGGGCATGGTCCTCATTTGTGATATTTTCATTATCACAAACACTCATGCTTGTAGTCGGTGCCTGCTACTACCTTACGTTCACTGGAGTTCCAGGAACGGCAACTTACTATGCGCTGATAATGACAGTGTATACGTGGGTTGCAAAGGGAGCATGGTTCTCATTAGGATATCCATATGACTTCATTGTTACACCAGTCTGGATACCATCAGCAATGCTGTTGGACCTTGTTTACTGGGCAACAAAGAAGAACAAACACTCTCTCATCCTTATGGGCGGTGTGTTAGTTGGAATGTCTCTGCCATTGTTTAACATGGTAAATCTCCTGCTGATAGCAGATCCGCTAGAGACTGCATTCAAATATCCAAGGCCAACATTGCCTCCATACATGACTCCAATAGAACCCCAAGTAGGCAAATTCTATAACAGTCCCGTAGCACTTGGCGCTGGCGCTGGTGCTGTATTGGCTCCAACGATGGCAGCATTAGGTTGTAAGCTGACAACGTGGACATATCGATGGATGGCAGCTTGGTCTAAGTGGGACTAAACTTCCCTTTCCTTTTACTTTATTTTTAGCCTAGCTAGTTTATACTAAG
>CAYSWR010000044.1:0-7225 GCA_964434855.1 uncultured Nitrosopumilaceae archaeon
TTTTATCACTTATTAATACATAAAATATTGGATAGTCAAATGACTCTAGATAAAGGGGATAAGTTAGCCAGAATCTCACTTTTTGCAAAACATGCTTTCAAGTACTATTTGGTTGGCGCAAGCGGTGTCTTGGTTAATTTGGGGATTCTTTTTGCTTTGACTGAATTTGTTGGATTATGGTATCTCCTTTCTTCCACTATAGCAATCTATGTTTCAATCACATCCAATTTCTTGTTCAACAAAACTTGGACATTTAGGGATACTGCTATAAAACAAGGTGATTTTCTTTTGTATGGAAAATTTATTTGCGTAAGTCTAGTTGGTATGGGAATACAACTGGGATTTAATTATATGTTTGTAGAAAAACTTTCAGTGTATTATCTTCTAGCTGCGTTGATGTCTATTATGATTGCATCGTCAGTGAACTTTGTACTAAATCGTCGCTTAACGTTTGGAATTAAGCTCTAAAATTAAAAAGTAACAAAGGATTTCTGATTTTATGAAACTTTCTGGGAAGGTCGCAATAGTTACAGGTGGTAGCCGTGGCATTGGAAAAGCTACTGCAAAAATGTTTGTGCAAGAAGGAGCGCATGTCACTATCACAGCAAAAGATCCAAATAGATTAGAAAAAGCAGCAAATGATATTGGGAATGTGTATTCCATACCAGGAGATATCAGAAACGAAAACGATGTTCAAAATGTTGTAAAAAAAACTGTAGGTAAATTTGGGAGAATTGACGTTCTGGTAAATAATGCAGGAGTTTTTCCTCAAGTTAAACCGTTACATCAAATTTCAGATAAAGAATGGAATGAAGTAATTGATGTGAATTTAACGGGGCAGTTTCGTTTTACTAGAGCAGTCATACCATTTATGAAAAAAAATGGTGGTGCTATAATAAATGTAGCCTCTAATGCTGGACTCAAAGCGTTTGAAAATTTTGAAGCAGATGCATATACTGCGTCAAAAGGAGCGCTAGTACTGTTAACAAAAGCATGGGCCGTTGAATATGCAAAATATAAAATTCGTGTAAATTGTGTGTGCCCTGGAATGGTTGAGACGGATATGACAAAACCGTATCTAGATTCAGAATCAGCAAGAAAAATGGCTGTAGCAGAGCATCCTATTGGCAGAATAGGAACTGTAGATGACGTAGCAAAGGCAATTCTGTATTTTGCGTCAGATGACTCTTCATGGACTACTGGCGCAGTTTTGGCATTGGATGGCGGAGCCTCTACTAAATAAGCCTCAGACCAATCAAATTAATACATCAGTACTGCACTTCCCCTGTGAATCCAAAGAAAAAGAAGCAATTAGAAATAATCGTGATGCTTTCTCTGATCTGGTTCGTCATTACCCTACCATTGCCATTTATCATAACAAATCCCAACGTAGCACAAGGCCAGCTATTCATAATTTTGCAGATTACTGCTATGATTTCCATCCCATTTGTCATACTAGCTGTTGCATGGACTCTCAAACCTGAGCTTACTACATAAGTCAAGTAAGAAATTCTTCTGCACCAAGTCCTTCTGGTGTAATTTTTATCCAGCGGTTTCTTCCTATTTGTTCAATTTCAACAAATTTCCAATCTCTCAAAAGAGGCTGGATTATGTTTTTATCAAGACTTGCAAATCTTGCCTGTTGGAAGTTCTCTTCTCTTGCATTTACTATTAAGATTCCTTTTTCATAAGCAAGCTCTGCCATCTCTTTTTTAGTTATCCTACCACCATGTTCTTTTATTATTTTTAATGCTTGAATAAGTACAGATTTTGGAGTATGAATTTCGTATGCTGGAAGCTGGACCAGTGTTTTTAGTCCAGAAGAAAGTTGAGCACCTTTGACAGTAGCATAATTTTTCGGTTCTGCATAGTAAGGTGTCAGTTTGTTTTTTCCCTTAAACATCATACATGCCATCATGCATGCAATTGCTTGAATTTTTGATCCAGAAGAGACATTTACAAATATGTCGTTATCTTTTTCTTTTTGAACTATTTCTTTAACAGATTTTAAGATCTTAAAAGGATCAAACCTATCTGAATATACTACTTGAACCTCGATCTTTTCTTTTTTTAGTTCAGTCTTGATCTTTTCCATATAACCACGAGCTTTATCTTTTGATGGATCATCATGCATCAAAAGCCAGACCTTATCTGCCTTCATCTTTTTAGCTGAGAGTACTATCCTGTCTATCTCAAAGCCTACAGGGGCAATGTGTACACGTAAGTTTGCCAGACCAGTCATCATGGTATGTATAGTTTGCATACTAAACCCATCATATATAATAATTCTGCAGTCTTAAACTATAACATGAAAGCGGTTTGCAAGTTAGAAAAGGAAATAGAGATTCGTGTATTTCCTGCAGTCAAATCAGTCTTTGAAGTAAAAGAATAATTTCTAAAATTCTATTGTGTGACTTTGTAAATGGCTTTTGATGATTGCACAAGCGGTAGTGGATTATCAAGAGATCTCCAGACAAAAGTTTCTATGGTATATGTACCAGACTCAGTGGGAGACCAAGACTGCGACACACTAAGTTTTTGATTTATTGTAATAGAACCCTTAAACCATGAAAGTGTTACAACAGTACTAGTAGAATCCTTTACTTGAACAAGATAAACAAAGGGTTGTTCATAATCTTGTTTGTTTTCAATTTCTGCAACTACTTGTAGCTGTTGTCCTAACATTGGTTCTTGTATTGTCATCCCTAAACTGTCTGTCAAAATTACATTTTCAAGTGTGACTTTGTCAGCTGATGGCGTATTGGATGAAAGTACAGATTCTGTTATTATGTCAAAGTCATCATTGATGTTATATGGTGATGGTAATGTATGATCTATATATTTTGCATATACTCTGTCATCTAAAATTGCATGCAGTCTGTTTCCACTAGACTTATCATATGATGTAAAGGAGATATTTGCTACAAAAATACCAGAATTTTCACTTGTCTCTGTTGCATCGACAGTTATTCCAGCTACGTCAGAATCTGATGATATTTCAACTTGAACGGTGTCGCTTGCTTCTGGATTTAGATTCATGTCAGGATCAACAATCTGTATATTTGCTGTCTCATGTAGAAGATATGATGGTTTGTCAAGACTGATTTTACCTTCATTCCAACCTATCTGTGCACTTTGTGTGAGAACCACGCCGTCTGCAAACTCAAATGATATGGTAATTCCATCATCTCTGTCTGCTTCTAGAAAACCACTTGTTGGACCTGTACCAATAGTTCTTGGTCGGGTGTCTATTTTACCATCTCCATTGGCATCATGTAAAAATCCAGTTAGTATTATTTCACCAGTGAAGACTCCACTGTTTTTTGAGGTTTCTACTAACTTGTATGGTTCAAGATGATGTTCACCTGTTGATATTTTAATAAGGTGACCCTCTTGGTCTCCAATTGAGTCTATTCCATTTTTATCTTCATTCCAGCTTGGTGCGTTTATTGTGATTCCAACTTTGTCTGTCCAGCTATAAACTTGTTTATCAGTAGTAATAGGAGCATATGGATTGTAATAATCAGGTATTGGCTCTGCACTTGCTGAAGTAAATAAAAATGCAAAAAGTAAGAGTGATATTTGATATTTGTTCATGATTCTTTCATCCAGGATTTTTCCTCAAGTAGAGTGATTGATTTTATCATATCGTCAATTTTGGTTGTAATAGCAGTAACTGATCTAAACTCTTCATACATCATATTTTCTTCTTCTGCTGAAAGGATCTCTTTTTCTGCAACATCAAAAAATTGTTCTTCTTTTGTAATGTGATCGTTTAGGTATATGGCGTATGTTCTAAGAAATCTTGCTACTGGTTCTCTTGCATCCTGACCCTGCTTCCATCTTTGTAGATGAGTAGCTACACTTCTTGCTATTCTGCGGCCAAACTCGTGCTCTATCATGAATGCTCTAATTTCCTTTTTGAGAGAATCATAGCTTGCAACGCATGGAAAGTATGCATCTTCTTCTTTTGCATAATGTATTGCGTCTAAAAATTCTGCCATAATTACTGTGATTTGCTCAATGTCTGAAAAGGGGATGTCTTTTCCTTCATAAAGTTCCTTGTAACACTTGATGATGATCTTTTCTAGTCGCCTGATCTGGATGTGGTCCTGCCTAAGAGAGTTTGTTGCGCTCATTTCACTGTGAAAAGAGTTACTTTCTTGGGATTATATTGAACTATTCCAAAGTGTGGTTTTGGTGCACCCACTCCGTAATATCCACTGGGTCCACCAAGACCAAGCCTTATTAGATAATTGTTTGATTTGTCAATCTCAATTTCTTTTTTTTCTAGTGCAAAATCTGATACTTTTTCATGTGTTATTTTAAGCTTGGAAAAATCATCATGAATTTGTTCATTTTGTACTAAAACGGCTTCTTCGTGTTGATGACCACATAGAATTACAAAGTTGTCAAGATGGTTTTTTCCTTCATCAAATGCAGAAGATGCTTTGTAGTGATATCCCGAGTAGCTAAAGAACTCAAACTCTCCTTCAGAGAGTCTCTGCCATGTTCTTTGGTATAACCATGTGTCTTCATCATATGCATTTTTTGGTGTTATTTTTTGAGGATCAAGTGGTCCACCGTGAACGCAAACAATTTTATTTTTTGTATCAATGAATTGTTGTTGACCAAAAGTGTTGTCTTTGTTTTGTTCAAAAAATGCGAGATCATCCTCTTTTAATGCCTGATGTGCTGCCCAACTTTCAATTGAGCTTCCACTTACCTTTCGTTTGTATAAAAATGCCTCATCATGGTTTCCCATGACAGATATGATTGGATAATTTTTCTGCAAAAATTCTAGTCTTGTAAGAACTTGTTTTGGAGCACTGCCTCGCTCAAGTAAGTCTCCAAGATTTATTATTCTCTCAAAGCTACCATATTTTTTTATAAAATCATCACTAGATACAACTTTTAAAATGGTTTCCAAGGCATCAATATCAGCGTGTATATCAGAAAAAACTAGGTCCAATGTGTTTGTATGTGTATAGCTTAATTTCTAACTTTTTGTACTGTGTTTGTTTTTGGCACGTGAGTTTAATTTTACTATTATAATAGCAGGTGCAACAAAATACATGCCTGTGTTGAGCATGATTATTCCAATTCCATAGGTAATCATTTCAGCCTCAGAATCAATGTTTAGATAGTTTAGAATTGAAAGCGTCGAAATTAATGGCGTAATAGTTGCCTTTACCACTTCTTTGAAGATTGGGTTTTGCCTTTCCCAATCTGCCACAGTGGGACTGAAGGAATAGTAGACTGAATTAAACGCAGTCATAAATGTAGAGCCTGAATTTGTCTTAAGAAGAGTATTGTCACGCAGTTCTCTGAGGAGCTGAACCTGTGGTGCCATCTCAGAACCAAATGCTGCTGTAGCTATAAGACAGCCGTTTTTGGGAGATGGTGTAGTGGTTTCTATTTTTTCATCTGGATTTGTCGTTGTGACCTCCTCTTCTTTAGGTTCTTCTATTGGTTTAGTTTCTTCAGTTTCTTCTACTGGTTCTTCTATTGTTTCATCTGGAGCAGGTGGCTCTGCATTCTCCTGATGTGGAAGCTTTCCTAAGACAGCTTTAGCTTGACGTATTTCATCATCGCTGTATCCTAATTGTTTTAGTTCATTTTCAAAGGTTTGTTCACTAATTACACCTTCCTTGTAAAGGTCCATTAGAGTTTGATCAAGACGAAGACCTTCAGGCTCTGTAGGAGGTGTGCCTTCAGTTACTGTAAATTTTAGTGTCTTGATAAAATATGGCTCGTCAGGTTTTGTTTTAGTTGCCCATGCAAATTTTATTTCATATTCACCTGTTGGCTGGCTCTTTGTATTACAGACATCTGAATAGCTTTGTTGTACTTTGGAATTTACTATAATATCACAGACGCTGTGAGGTAATCCACTTAGATAGACTGGCTTTGGATTTGTCAAGCTAAAAAGTGCAAATGTAATAGTCTTGTCTGCAAAGTTTTTTTTCTGTGCATCTTCGTATGTGTAAATTGGAAAACACATCTCTGTACCACACTGGCTTGGTACATTAGTTCCAACAGCAGCCGCTGCAAATGGCAGATACAGGTAAAAATCAGGATATGGATATGGCTCGTCTGAGATATCTGGAAAGTTTGAAACTGTAATTGTTATTTTGGTTCCAGGTGGTCCAGAAGTTGGTGTCATTGTTATTTCAGGTTCTCTTAGGTTACTGCCATCATATGCTGCCCAAGCTGGACTAAATGGTATGAGTAAAAGTAATAATGTAAAAGCAAGAAGCTTTTTCAAATCTGGCATGATCTCAGACGTATAGCTATTAAGAATTCCGATTTATCACACTGTTCAATCTTAGGAAGGTTTCAAGAATTTTCTCTTGGTGTTCAAATTCGGGGTTTAAGTTTTCATAAAGATCTGAATGTGTTTAGATGACTTTCAAAACTAGTAATAGCAGTTTCAAGTGTTTCCTTTGAAGCAGTCAGCTCAGGCTTCCATTGTCTCGTTAGATCATTCCAAGCAGTATAGAATGTCTCCATCCTAAGAACAAAATTGGAAAGCGTAGAAATAGTAAACAACCCACTAGCACCACCAGCAATACTCATTCCTCTTATCGTTATTGGCTTAACCGCTGTATTCGTTTTTACACATACACCAATCTGGAGATCTTTGCACTCGGTAGGTAAGATTTTCAATGCTTTGTTAAATTTGAGCTTATGTGATTTGAAAATATTGTTAGGAACTGTGTACTTACCGTTTTTTGTCTTTGAACCATTCATACATTCTTGAAGTGCTAAAGCCTTACCATATTCTTCGACTGCAAATGTATATAATCCAATTACATGAGTATGTTCCCATTTATCATTTAATAGTAAACGAGTATCACGCAATAATTTTCTTGATTTATTAATTGAGTTAACGATTCCAACTTCCAATTTATTTTTTTCTAAGTGATAAACCATCTATTTATTGACAGCATAGCTTTAGTTATCTTTTATTTTGCTAGCACGTTTTATGAGATTTTCAATCTTATTCTTCCCCAAATCTAGATTGATTCGTCTTTTTCTGCAGGAATTTTCTTGATACTTCCATGCTCTCTAACAAAGTTATAGTGTATTCTATAAACGTCAGTGAATTTCTGAGCCGAATCCTTGTTATCCAGCCCGCATTACAACTAACAATGAATGTATATTGTGCATCAAACACATACAATTCACATACATCAAACACATACAATTCACATACATCAAA
>CAYSWR010000045.1:0-7194 GCA_964434855.1 uncultured Nitrosopumilaceae archaeon
GATTTGTAAACTCAAGGAATTGTCCAGTTGTTACAACTTCCCAGAAAAATATTATCACATTTATTGCTATTAATGCATAAGTTAGTTTTGGTCTGTAACCTGCAGGTTTTGGATTTTCATCACGTATTGGAATCATTTAATGATTAAATTCACGTCTTAGTTTGTATAATAATATTTGTTGATTTAGACTGGACAGAAATTATTCCTATTTTGATCATGTATTGAATTCCTGATGCAAGGTATTTCAAACAGGCTTAATATGGCAAAAATGTTTGTGCACACTGTCTGCACCGATTTTAGATAAGTTTCTAGTCGGTTCTAAATTTAATCGGAGCAATTCTGGTTGTTATGATGATGCCAATTGCTATTATGAGAATAAGAATAGCAATTGATCCAAATTCTGGTACTACTACTACTCCTCTAGCAATTCCCAGTCTGCTCGAATCAGTCTTTTCATTAATTGTAATCGATTTTATGTCTATTTCTATAGTGTAAACATCATTGTTTGCAAAGTTAATTGATTGAGTATCAACACCACCAATTGCATCAAGATCAGTTTTTGAGAATGCGGCATTACCATTTTTGTCCAGTATTTTCATATCATATTTTACATCTCCTGCAACTTGTTTACCTGAATATGCATCAAAAAAAGTTACTTTGAGATCAGTCTTGCTGTTTGCCTTCAAATTAGTTGGAGACCACTCAAGTTCAGCTCGGAATCCTCCAAAGTCAGTCAATATTTCAGTGGAGGTTTGTGCATCTGCAAAGCCCGGTGTGAGTGTAAAGTCCATTGTTTTTGTATCAGGAGAAATATTTTTTGCCATATCCAAGATATCGTTTTTGTTAATCAGATAATGCAGTATGAGCGCATCCTCTTTGGAATATGGATCTACTGCAAGCATTCTTCCTATGAGTGGAATTCCATTTACTTTTGCAGTAAATGTGGAAGTATCAGTAAATTCTTTGAATGATTTTGGAATTTGAATCTCTTCATGTACAAAGATGTTTTGATTTTCTATTCTCGACATATCCCAGTTAAATGGCATAGAAAATAAAAGGAGTTTTTTAGATTCGTCAAATTTAAAATTGTTGACCTCGTCATAGTATGAGATTATTGTTGTATCGTAAGATTTAGTTTGATATGAAATTTTCTGATGGTAGATGTCACCAACACTAAGATATGAATCAAATTTTGGTGCTTCTTCTGGAACGAAGATATTTCTGTCATTATCTATTCCAAAGATTTCTATTGCGAAGTGATATAGTCCTCCTTCTAGAAGTATTGGTGCCTTCACACTAACCTGATCGTTTGTTGAAGTCCATCCTCCTTGAAATGGTTCATGATCACCAAAGACTTGCCATTTTCCTGGTGTGTTTGTTGGTTGAATCTTTATTGTAATTAATCCAGAATGAGAGTGGAAGAGATCTCTCATTAGGAGATCGCTATTTTTTTTAACTGTAATAAAGTAGGAAGTATGTGGAATTGTCTGATTATTATTTGCGTCAAACAATCTAAGTTGTAAAAATGTGTCCTGAACAGTTTCGGAAGTAAGTATTGGAGGACTTATTTTAACAAAAAGGCTTGCTTGTCTATTTCCTATAGTTGCAGGTGGTAGATTTTCCATGAAAAGACCGTCACCATGTGCTTCAAAAGGCACTACCATAGTTACAAAAGAAAGAAATGCGAATCCAAAGATTACTGACAGAGTATTCTTGTTATAGATAAATTGCATGTGTATAAAACGAGACAAATAATTCTATTTAATTCTTAGTCACATTATTACTAATGATATAAATGATTGAGGAGTAAAAAGCAAATAAGAAAATGAATTGGAAAAAAATTTCTTTTGTTTTAGGGATATTCGTAGTTGGACTAGTTTCTTATTTTTCATTAAACCTGAACTCGCAAAATAATGAAAATTTTGCATCTGCACAAAATTCGTCTATCACTATAATCACGCTTACAAGAGACAATATTTTACTTGGAGGAACAGAATATTCCATAACTCCAGATCCATTCAAATTGATTGGAACTTTGACAATCAAGGACAATTCTGCATTAGATTCTGAAAAAGATAAAGATGGAATTATGATAATATTAGGTGTAAAAAATGGAAATTATACAGTTACTCAAATCAAAGCATCTTCTGGGTACGATGTTGACAAACTCTCAAAGATAGTAGAAGTGCAAGAATCATCAGCAGTTACAACATTTACTAACACACCTGTTGGAATCAATTCAATAAAAACTGATCCTATACGAAACATCACATATACTGCAAAATTTGTATGTGGTTCTGTCTTTGGAAGTGAAGGACCACTCAGACCCGGTCATTATGATACAGATGTCAGTATCCTAAACAAACAGAACTTTCCGATCACAATATTATGGAATGTTGTTGTCAATGATGGGACAAGCTCAAATGCAGTTGTAAAAAATCTGGATGGAGAAACATCTACTGGCGTAGTATGTAAACAAATAAGAGAATTACTTGGGCTTGGAAATAATAATGAAAAGATAGTAGAGGGTTTTACCATTATACGAATACAGTTAGATTCTATGTTGGGAACTGAAAGTACTAAAGTGTTAACAAATTTTTTAGAAGATGAGATAAATCTTCTTGATGTTCAGGTATTCTATACAGCAAATGCTCTACCTACTTTACCACATGAAGTTGTTGTAGACAAGATATCATTTTATATAATTCAAGATGGAACTGGCACGATTCCAAAAGAAATGTTACGTAAACCACTTGATGTATCCATACCATCACAACTAAATGAGATATTAAATACAGAAACCAGAATAAGGAACATTTTGGCTGAGAAGTATAGTATCCCAGATGAAGATTTGACTAAAGTTGTACTTAGAATAAAATCTGTATCTGTAGGCGTAGGCGCCCTCATAGATGATCATGCCATATCATTACATGTTGTAAAGCCACAAGCAAGCTCATAATTCAAAATTTTGTTTTCTATACACATTAAAGAATAAAACTGGCAAAATTCTTATTTATAGTTAAGAGAGGATACAGTATTGAAAACTCTTCTAACATTAATTTTGTTGACTTTGGTAATATTTCCTGCATATGCTCAGGAACAATCTGAACAAAAAGTTGTGTTAACTAACAAAGGCACTTTACAAGTAGGATTGTCCACAATTCCAGCACACCCACTACCAGAAGAACAAACTAAATTAAAAATAGATTTCATAAACAAAAATACGAAAGCAGTTCAAGAACATATAGATTATTCAATAACTGTTACAAAAGAAGATACACAAGTATTTGGAATTCCATTAACTCATACTGCGATTGGTTCTGTTACAATCCCATATGAATTTCAGGAAGCTGGAGAGTATAAAGTTTCTGTTGATGTACAAGGAATATTGTTTCAACCAATTCCTACAGAAACAGCTTCATTTGCAATTACTGTTGGGAAAACATCACAACCAAAAAATGGATGCCTGATTGCTACAGCAGCATTTGGTTCTGAGCTTGCTCCACAAGTTCAGTTTCTAAGAGAATATAGAGACAATACAATAATGTCAACATCTGTTGGTTCAAGTTTCATTAATGCATTTAATGCTGCATACTATACTTTTAGCCCCTCAATAGCAGATGTAGAAAGAAATAATCCCATTTTACAAGAATTCGTCAGAGCTGGAATAACACCTCTTCTTGGAATCTTGCAAATTGCAAAACTTTCTAGTGTTGGAAGTGATGCAACCTCCGTGTTAACATCAGGTATGATGGTATCATCTCTCATTGGTGCAACCTATCTTTGGCCAGCAGGTCTTGCAATCAAATCTATCAGAGAAGTATCCAGATCCCGAATTAAAATTGCAGTGATAATAATTTTTACTTCATTAGTGTTGACATTAATTTCAGTTGCAATTGGAAATGTACAATTCATGATGGTTTCAACATCAGCATTAGTTTTGTCTTTTATAGGAGCTGGTGCCATGTTCTCATCTTGGACAATTTGGAAAATTATAGAGAAAATAAGGATCACCTTTTTATAAGACTCGTTTAAATATTCACAACATGAAGTCAAAATCAATAGGTTCATTCTTTGTTGTTTTGACACTTGTAGCTGCAATTGTTGCAATTACACCAAGTACTTTTGCTGATCATGCAAAAGTTGAGGTAAGTATAGCAGTAGGTTCATCAACACCGGGTTGTGAAGAAACAAACTCTTGTTATGATCCATATGAAGCAATAATTGATGTAGGTGGAGAAGTCACATGGAAAAACACAGACACCGCTGCACATACCGCTACAAGTGGAGATCTGACAAATGATCCTGACAATGTCGGTACTGAATTTGACAGTAGTTTATTCGGTCCAGGAAAAACATTTTCCCAAACATTTGAAGAAGCTGGAACATTTCCATACTTCTGCATGGTTCACCCATGGATGATTGGAGTTGTAACTGTTCAAGCTGAAACGATGGAGGAGGAAGAGGAAGAAATGACAGATGAAGAAGAGACTTATGCAAATGCAATGTCATCTGACGGATCAATAAACGTAGAAATTGAATCCAGCATTCCAGAAGCAGGTAAAGAAATGTCAATACATGTAACCTTCACAGATGCAGATGGAAATGCAATAGAGCACGTCAACTATGATATAGCTGCAATGCAGAATGGATTAGATGTGATTTCTGAATCTGGTATGCATGAACATGCTGGTGAAGGAATGCACGTTACTGATGCTTTAGCATCTGACAGTCCAGTAGATGTACAAGTAACAATACTTGGCATTGGACTTCCCGATGAGGAAGCAAATTGGACAGGTCCTATAGGTGATGTGGTTTCCTTACAAGTAGTTCCAGAATTTGGTACTATTGCAGCCCTAGTGCTTGCAATAAGCATAGTAAGTATCATTGCAGTAACTGCCAAAAGTAGAGTTATTCCAAAACTCTAAATCATTATTTTCTTTTTATCATGGCAACTATCGCTAAGATTACGCCAGCTGCGCCAAGAGAAAGTCCAAATATTCCAAAATTATAAGCTGTTTCTGCACTAAAGTTACTAGAGGTTGTGTCCATTCCACCAATCTTGGATTTTAGTGAAGAAATCTCTGTTTGTAATCCAGACATAGCGTTTTTTAATGCTGCAACATCTTGATCCGATGAACCTATGGTATCAGGAAATGCAAGTAATGATTTGTCTTCTACGTCTTCAACTGTGATTTCAGAATCTATTGGAATTCCGTTAATATCTCCCTTTAACTCTATAACAAGGCTTCCTGTCCTAGTTGGAATTATTTTAGAGTGATAATGCCCTGCCTGCGGATCAGAATCTATATCAAGTGTTTTTTCCAATCCGCCAGATTTTATAGTTGCTATCAAATTTTTGAATGAATTTTTTACACCACTCTGTCCATCCGATGTGTTTTCATTTATTTCAAAAGTAATCGCATTCATAAAACCAACAAGTGGTGGTTCGTCCTGCCAACCCACTTCAATTTCGAGATTTTCCACTGTTATGGTTTTGTGTGCATAAGCTGAAGAGAATCCACTAACAAGTAGTAGCGACAAAATAAGTACAAATGAAGAAATTTTGTTCATGAATAACGTCTAACTATTACATGTTATTATCTTTGCTCAATTCTGGTACATACATAGAAGTAATCAATTGTTTAAATTATCATAACAAGATTTTGTAACTGTGAGAAAACTTCTATTCCTTATTTCTATAATTATTGTTTCTAGTATTAGCATTGGTTTAGCATATGCTCATCCATTTATAGTAACAACAGAACCTGCACAATCTTCAAACATTTCCGTAGGAATAACACAAGTAATAATTCATTATTCTGAAACAGTAGAAGTTGAATTTAGTACAATCAAAGTTCTTGATAACACTGGAAATCAAATAGACAATAAAGATACAAAATATTTTGATAGTGAAAATTCACTTATTGTTACTACACTACCATTAAGCGATGGAGTATATACAGTAACAAGTAAAGTACTTTCCAAAGTGGACGGGCATGTGGTAGATGATGCCTTTGTCTTTTCTGTAGGCAATGCAAAAATTTCATTACATTTGAAAGAAAAAACAGAGCAACCGTCAATATATCTTCCAGAAGCTGCAGCAAGGTTTCCAGGTTTGATTGGACAAGTAGTTGTGTTAGGTGCTGTTCTTTCTTCATTATTGATTTGGAGATCACTTAAAACAAAAAGGTCTATGAGAGAAAACTTTGAAGTATTACAGAAAACCCATTCTCATTTATTTTTAAAAATAACTGGCATTGGCTTGCTTTTGGTTCTGGCATCAAACATTATGATGTTGGCAGTTCAAACCATAGCTCTACAAACCACAGCACTTGAAGTAATACAGACGGGATTTGGTACAACCTGGCTTGTAAGAATGATATTTACAATAATTTTATTGGTAATATGGTTCTGGATAGAAAGAAAAGTGGTTGTTGTAAAAATTCAACAACTTCTAATTCTCGGATTCTCACTTGCATTGATCTCAACAACAACAATGTTGGGTCATGGAACAGCTAGTACACATGAACCTGCAATAGTATTAGATTATGCGCACAATCTTCTTGCTTCAGTATGGATTGGCGGAGTAATTTATGCTGCGTTTGTAATGATCCCTTCATTTTCTAAGCTAGAATCTGACAAAAAAGAACAATTTTCTCTTTTGATCATACCAAAAATTTCTAGTATGGTAATTATTGCAGTAGGAATTTTAATTATTACAGGTCCCACATTGCTTTGGTTTTTGGAAAGTAATGTAGGACTGCTTTACAATTCAACGTATGGTAAATTAATTCTTGCAAAAATTGTACTTGGTAGCATAATGGTTGCTATAGGTGGTTATAATCAATTCAGGATACAAAAGCCAGCAGAAAAAAATCTAGAATCTGGTAAAATATTTGTTTATAACAAATTTGGGAGATCACTAAAAATAGAATCAGTAGTTGGAATAGTGCTTCTTGGAGTTGTTGCATTGTTAGCAAACAGCTCCCTTCCTGCAGATGAGATACAAGAGGCACAGGCAGAGAATGTTTCATTTGTGTATCAGACATTGCAATTTTCAAGTGCAGCAAAATTCGATATCTCAATAAATCCTCTCTCAACTGGTACAAATACAGTCACAACATCCATTACATCTCTTGATGAAAAACCACTTGATGACATATTTGAGGTAATATTGAAGGTTTCAAATCC
>CAYSWR010000046.1:0-6719 GCA_964434855.1 uncultured Nitrosopumilaceae archaeon
GTTAGATTTTTGTTGCAGATATTATGGTAACAGGATTTCTTGCAAGCATCATTGTTCCAGTAGAGGTCTTTCTACTCTTTGAAACAGTTATTTGTGTAACATCGATTGATGAAAATTTCAGTTTTTCTATTGCATCCAAAACTGCAACCAGTGTTTCAAGCAGGATTGTACCAATTACTATTCTGCCACCCGATTTTAGCTTCCCTTCACATAGTTTGAGTATGTCTTTTGTGTCTCCTCCAGTTCCTCCTATGAAAATTGCATCAGCAGTTGGTAATTCAGGAATTTTTTCTGTTGCATTACCCAAGATTACCGTAATATTTGAAACCTGGAATTTTTCCATGTTTTTCTTGGTTAATTCAATAGCTTTTGGATCAAAATCAATTGAGAATACTTTACCAGCAGGTTTGACTTGCAATGCAGACTCGATAGATACAGAACCGCTTCCACATCCAATATCATATACTATCTGACCTGAGGAGAGTCTTGCTTTGCTTATCTGTATGGCTCGTATTTCTTCCTTTGTTATAGGAACTTCCTCTACTCTCTCAAATAACTCATCTGGAATACCAGGCGTACTGTGCTCCCACATCTAGCACAATGGCATACTCTAGATATTTTAGTGCTACTTGATAGGAATCCCTGTTACTGCCGGATGTATTAGAGTATTAACAAGGATCCAGGTAAATATGAAGATGAAAAAGTAGCTTCCTATTCCTGTCATGATCAATTTTTTCTTGTCTGATGGCGGAAGTGGTATGCGCATTGCTTTTGCTATTCCATAAGATATGATAAACAGAATAATCATGATCCCAAGTCCTACATATGGCCTAGAGTCTGCACCGATAGCGTTTCCTGCAAAAGCAGAGATTATTCCTGCAAGAACACCAAGACCAATCCTTATCCAAAAGAGAGTACCAATCGGATTTTTTGTCACTCCATCAGTTTGTGCTATGGTAGGTTCGTTTGGAGGTAAGTCCTTTACGTTAGGATCATCGGGGGCGGATTTTTCTTCTTCTTTTTTCTTTGGATGTCTGGTCAATTAAATTTACAAAGTGACTCACAGGAAACCATGCTTAAAATCTTTGGTTCGCTTCTTAATAGCAACAGTATAATTTTGGAGCGATAGTGCGCTATCATGACACTTGCCGGCATAGAATTACGTTATCTAGTAAATGAGATCATTGGGAAAATTGACGGATATTATGTAAGTAACATTTACGGAATTAGTCGCGACAGTCTACTTTTCAAATTACATCACCCAGAAAAGCCAGACATTTTACTGATGTTTTCTACATTGGGATTATGGATCACTACAATAAAAATAGAACAAATTGAAGAAAACAGGTTGGTAAAGAGATTAAGAAATGATCTGCTAAGATCAAAAATTTCTTCAATAAAACAGATTGGTGCAGAAAGAATTGTTTATCTCACGTTTAACACATCAGAACAAGAGTTTGTCCTAATTGGAGAATTTTTTGGCGAGGGCAACATAATTTTATGTGATAAAAACATGAAGATACTCGCCCTTTTACATTCTATTGATGTACGACATAGAAGATTAAATGTTGGATTCAACTATGAACCTCCACCACAAAGCGGATCAGACATTTTTAATATTACACCAAAAGATCTTGCAGTAATACTATCCGTGTCAACAGCTGCAGTAAGATGGATAGGTAGAACCCTGGGCATTCCTGCAAAATATGCTGAAGAGATAGTTCGACTTGCAGAAATAGATCCATTAAAACCTGGAAACAGTCTTTCTGAAAAAGATGTAGAAAAAATTTTTGCGGTGACTAAAGATCTGGTGGAAAAAGTTGTAAACGGAGTACATGATCCAATATTAGTAAAAACTGAAAACGGTGCCGATGTCTTTCCTGTAAAACTTGGCCATATAGAAAATACAAACTATACTAAGATTGCAAGTTTTATGGAAGGATTAGATTCGTTATTTACACAGAATCTTCTTGAACGCGGCAAGTCATCACAAGCAAATACTGTCACACAGAAAATTGAAGAGTTTGAACATAAATTAGAAGATCAAATAAAAGCAATATCGGCGGTTAAAGACAAATCTGGCGCCATTTCTGCGGTAGCAAAAGCATTATTGGGTTTAGTTTCAAAAGGGGTGACCTCATTAGAGAACCCTACTGTCAAAGATGTGCTAAGAAAGCAAAATGCAGATTTTGTAAAAGAAAGAGGCATTTTGTTTATAGATGCCAACGGTGAAAAAATTCAGATAAATCCTGATTCGTCCCTACAAGCCATTGCTTCTGTGCTGTTTAATGAATCAAAACGACAGATAAATGCCATAGAATTCATAGAATCGGCAAAAAAGAAAACTGAGAAGAGTCTTGAGAACTTTAGAAAACAAGAAAACATTGCAAGAGATTCTGTTGTGTTCACAATACAAAAAAAGAGAGAATGGTATGAAAGATATAGATGGTTTTTCACCTCTGAGGGTCTTTTGGCAATTGGCGGTCGTGATGCGTCATCTAATTCATCAGTTATCAGAAAACATCTTGAAAAAGACGACAAAGTGTTTCATGCAGAAATTTTTGGTTCCCCATTTTTCCTCTTAAAAAAGAGTTCTGAATCTAATGTGACTAGTATTTTAGAAACTGCACAGGCAACTGTTTGTTTTAGCAGAGCGTGGAGAGAAGGTTTGTACGGATTGGGTTCGTACTGGGTAAATCCAGACCAGATAAAGACTGCTGCTCCAAGTGGTCAATTTATTGCAAAAGGCTCTTTCGTAGTAAACGGTCAGAAAAATTTTGTAAAAGTAAGTAGCATGCATTTGGCTGTTGGCCTTTTAGAAAAAGACGACAGTTATTCCCTTATGTGTGGACCCCCTGAAGCTATTAAAAAAAACTCTATCTATTATGTAATAATCGAGCCATCAGGTTTTGACATGGTAGAAATTGCCAAAAAGATAAAACTGGAATTTCTCAAGTTTAAAGAAAAAGAGAATGTAGTTAAAGCAATTAGCATGGATGATTTTACACGGGTAATACCTGCTGGCGAAAGTCACATAGTTGAATCTGGCATCGGCCAGGGATACAAATGAGCCAAAAAAAACCACTTTTCATAGTAGATGCTATGCTGGGCAATCTTGCAAAGAAACTCAGAGTTTTGGGATACGACTCGACATATTTCCCGTCTATTGAAGATGAAAAACTTGTCACAATTGCAAAAAATGAAAAACGAATCATACTAACAAAAGATGGACCACTTTGCAAAACCGCACAAAATCAGGGGATAGTAGCCGTACTAATCAGAGGAAATGACGAGCTTGAACAAATTATGCAGATACATCAAGGTATAAAGTTTGAAAAGTTTGTAATGGACACAAACAATTCTAGATGTATTGTTTGTAATGGTAAATTACAACCAGTAGAAAAATATCGGATCATAGGTAAGATTCCAGAAGGCGTTTTAGAAAGGGAAGAGAAGTTTTGGATGTGCGACGTATGTAAAAAGATCTACTGGCAGGGAACTCATTTTGAAAAACTTCAAGAATTTGTTAATAAATTAAACAACAGATTACAATGATTTCAGATAAAGATGGTGAAATCTTGGTAAAGACAGCCAGATCGGCGGTAACGGAACATCTTAAAACAGGAAAAAAAATGACATTGGAAGAAGATTTCAAATCTAGATTTTCTTATAATTCTGGTGTCTTTGTTACTTTAAACAAAGACGAAAAACTTAGGGGATGTATTGGATTTCCTACACCAGAAAGAAAATTGTACCAGTCACTTGTGGATGCTGCTGTTGCCTCCGCCACCGAAGATCCCCGCTTTCCTTCTGTAAAATATGAAGAATTATCGGACATTTCCTTCGAGGTAACTGTACTAACCCCTCCAGAGGAGATTAGTGTAGAAAATACCTCAGAATACCCAAGCAAAATAAGGGTAGGAAGAGACGGTTTGGTTGTCAGATGGGAATTTGGCGCTGGTCTGCTTCTGCCTCAAGTGCCTGTGGAATATGGCTGGAATGAAGAAGAATTTCTCAATCACACATGCGAAAAGGCAGGCGCACCACCAGATTATTGGAAAAGAAAGAGTACAAAAATACTCAGGTTTGAGGGAATTGTTTTCAAGGAAACTAGTCCTAATGGAGATGTAATACTAGTTCAGTTATAGTATTTTACCATTCTCAGCATCAAGTAGAATTTTTTTTCCATCTGTTAACGAATCATATTCTTCCCTTGTTGCCATAACAAGAGGTATGTTTGCAAGTGCACAACCTGATGCAGTGGTAATATCAACTTTTGAGCATATCATCGCGCGTGGTGCACAGTTATTTGATTTCAGAGAGTATATCGTATAGGCTCCAACACTGCTGCCAACTCCAAAGGGAAAAACAAGAATTTTGTCTGCAAGCGATTTGCCAAAAAGATCGTGTTTTTCATCTCTTATTTTGCCAGTTTTTTTGTCTACAGCACCAAGAAAATTGATTGGTTTTTTTGCTATCATGACCTGACCCTGAGCTTTTCCTTTTACAATTACTTTTAATGTCATGTGGTTTCTTCCTGTATGATTTGAGCAAGGTTCTTAAGATTTACATCTACACCGTTTGATGTTTTCAGATAATATGCGCCCTTGACACTGTTTGTAATAACCCCGTCTACATCTTTTTTGTCTATCAGTGGCGTAAGACAAATACAACAATCAGAAAGAAGTTCACCACCTGCGCGTTCTATATCATTGGCATGTCCAAGACGTCGTGCCTGTTCCTGAACCGTCCTTGGACAAAAAATCATACACCTTTTTTTGAATTCTTTTCCTTTTAACATTCCAGCAAGATCGGATATCTCATCTAGACCAAGTTGTGGGCTGCCAAGAGTAATAATGTCACCTGAGTCAGCAGTGTTTAGTTCATCGTGTATTTTTCGTGCCTCTTCTTTGCCAAAATCCATTGTTTCTCCTGAGGCGTCGCCCAAAGTGAACATTCCACATGTACCAGACGTACCCATACCAGCACAAAGCGACTTGCAGCTACGTCTATCAAGTTCTTTTACACCAGAAATAGCAACAGAACATCCAGCAACTTTTCCTGCAAAATATCCAAGCATGCCATATGTCAGCTCATCTTTTTGATCAGTTTTCATCCGTATTGTGAGATTTGGATTTCTTGAATCATCTTTTCTCAGGTCGGAAAAGGGACTTTTCCCAGTCAATGCACTTGCAAGTGCACTAAAAGCCCCTTCTTTGTTTGTTTTAAGATTTGCCAATGAATTTGCATAAATTGCGGCATTACTTTCAGCAAAGGAAACATGTGTTCCTTTTTTTGGTAACTCGAAAATTTCATACGGAATACAAGAAAAAGATGGTATTGCGCCCATTTTTTCGTATGAATTTTTTATACTATTCTGTTTTTTAATAAACTCTTCAGAGATATCATATTTTGAAACAGTGTCAGGATCAAATCCCATCGGGTTAACTGTAGTCCTTACTTTGAATTTCGCATCTTTGCTAAGCTTTGCAAGGAACTCTTCTCCCGCATCTCCAATTGTGTTATAGTTGACACCAGAAAGATGTGCCCATTCAATTGGAAGTAGACGATCTGCGTCTGTAGCTTCGCCTACTGCTACCAAAACACGGTACGCAAGTGCAAGTGTCTCTCCATGTTCGCCTTTTAGAGATGCTTCTTCTTCTTTTGTTAATTCCAACAAGATATTCTAATCTGAACGATATAAAATACTTGTATGGTCTTTATCCTTATAATACAAACAAATGCAATTAGAACATATGGAAAAAATTCTGCGTGGAATGACAAATACAATGAACTCTGTCAAGCCGCCCAGAATGACTGCGCTTAGAGAATTGCATGAGGCAGAGACTGGTGGTCCACTTAGCATACTTATTGGAACGATACTTTCTGCAAGGACAAGAGATGAAAACACTTCAGCCGTTGTCAAAAAACTATTCTCAAGGTACAAGACTGCACGTTCACTTGCAAGAGCCAGAGTCTCCGATGTGGAGAAGCTAATCAAATCCACAGGATTTTATCATGTAAAAGCAAGAAGGATAATTGAAGTTGCATCAATCATCGATTCACGGTATCATGGCGAGGTCCCAGATAATTTTGATGAGCTGCTGAAACTACCAGGTGTTGGTAGAAAAACGGCAAATTGTGTACTTGTATATGCTTTTGAAAAACCCGCGATACCCGTAGACACGCATGTGCATAGGATTTCAAACAGGCTGGGCTTGGTAGAAACAAAAACTCCTGAAGAAACTGAATTTGCACTTATGGCAAAAATTCCAAAAAAATACTGGCTCCAGATAAATGACACATTTGTAATGTATGGCCAAAACATCTGCAAACCAATATCCCCTATGTGTAATGTTTGCCAGATAAAAAAAGAATGTAATTATTACAGGACTAATTTCGCTTCTTAGTTTTTAACAAAATCGCTATTATAACTCCAACAATTACAACAAGAATGTACGGTAGATAAAATAGTGGATTAGCAGCAGGATTCCCAGAAACAATATTCAGTATCAGGTTTCCTGAATTGGCTGCAGGTGGATCCCCAGAAGATTCCATCCCATATACTGAAAAATCCTTTATCTTATAATAATCAAGACTCAGGTTAGAGATCACGATTCTTTTGCCATTGTTTATTGTTAGACCTAGATCATCCGCATATACAACAACTATTTCGTCATCATGATTCCAACCATACAGTTTTTGATCATGAAGAACAG
>CAYSWR010000047.1:0-6609 GCA_964434855.1 uncultured Nitrosopumilaceae archaeon
AATTGTCTTGTCTCTTTCGTCATTTGACTTGTTAAGCTCATGTGCCCACTTTGTCAGCTCATCAAGTTCTTTTTGAAGGTTGGAAATTGTCTTGACTCTTTCGTCATTTGACTTGTTAAGCTCATGTGCCCACTTTGTACGCTCGTCAAGTTCTTTTTCTAATTTTTGGTAATTTTTGTATTGCTCTTGAATTTCTAATTTAAGTTCAGGAATATTCTTGTACTTTTTCATAAGAACTCCATCATTTGTAAAGATCTGTTCTCTGTTAGGATGAGTTTCTGATGAATAAAGGGTGAATTTTCTTTCAAAGTTCCAATTATTATCTTCGTCATATTTTGTTAGTATTTTATGTGTAACAATGAATTGATTACTTTTCTTAGATATTTCTTCAATATGAAAATGCCATCCTGTTCTGAACTCAGGAGTATTCTCTATTCTTGAGAGTCGATTTTGCAGTTTTTTCTTGACTTGATTTATAGTTCTATAACTATAATGTCGTTCTACAAACTTTTTCGGATAAATTCTATATTTTACTTCCTGTGGAAAAATTGGATAATGACCTCCAGCATCTTCAACTCTGATTCCTGGAACAACCTTCCATGCTCTGTAATCAAAATCCGCAGTCCAAGAATAATATCTTAATCGCTTTCGTACAGATTTAGCATTGTTATTGTCATCATCAGTCATAAAGAAATCAAATGTATCAAATTGAATCAAGTTGTATCCTTTGGACTCTACCTTTTCAATAGCTTGTTTCAAAGTAATGTTTTTCATACCAGATTCCAAAAATTCATCAGAATCACTCCTTAGTACCCAATCAGGAGATTCTCTTAATGCCATGTCGTATAGCATTCTCAAAATTGTAGACCAATCATAATGATCTGATTTGTATTGGTTTAGTTGTAGAACTCCCTTACCTACAAATTTTTTGCAAATTTCATAAGTTTTATCAGTTGATCCATTATCTAATACAACAAGATTGATTCCCTGAGATAATAGATGTTCAATTACTTCCTGAATGATGTCTTCATCGTTAAAAACTGGTAACATCCCAACAATTTTCATATTAATTATCACTTGGGAATAGGTTATTAAATAATGATAGGATTACTTTTCTAAAAGAAAAATATGTTCAACCTTATATTCGGTGTCAGTTTTAATGTTGAGAATGGATGCTGCAACTTTAACTTTAAATCGACTGAAATAATTGTTCAAATCACTTAATGAAAACGAAATATCAACCATATCAACGCCAGTACCATCGAAATTTGGATCTTTTGCTATTATGGTAGTTTTATCCGAAAATGGAGTAAATAAAGTCAATACACCCCTTTTTTTGAAACTGGATAGAAAGTTTGATAAAATTTTTTGCCATTCTGGATTGTGTTCTAAAACATGTCTAATGTGAATGGCATCTACATTTGAAGTATAACTTGTTAAATCCTCAATTTTATCTGTGAACTTTGACTTTGAGCCATCTATGCAAATGTATTTTTGATGGTCACCAATAAAATTTTTAAATCCACCATATCCACCTCCCCAATCTTCAATTTTTAAAATCGAAGGTATATTTAACCAACCACCAGCAATTTTTGCTGATGATGGATCATCATATACTATACGATCACCATCATAAGTTCTGTATCTTGCATCCCATAAGCCAAGTCTAGATGTTATTTCATCTTCTGTTAGTTCCTCAAAAGGTTTATCAGAATTTTTGATTTGTTCTTTTAATTGGCTTTCTTCTTTTGCCGGTTCTCTTTGAAGATTTGCTATTATCTTATCTTTTTCCTCATTTGACTTGTTGAGCTCAAGTGCCCACTTTGTACGCTCGTCAAATTCTTTTTGAAGATTTGCTATTATCTTATCTTTTTCCTCATTTGACTTGTTGAGCTCATGTGCCCACTTTGTACGCTCGTCAAGTTCTTTTTGAAGGTTGAAAATTGTCTTATCTTTTTCCTCATTTGACTTGTTGAGCTCAAGTGCCCACTTTGTACGCTCGTCAATTTGACTATAAAATTCAGGAATAGTCCAGTGTTTATTTCTTAATTCCCCTTTATCATTAAATATCTCCTGTCTGGTAAGCGCGTCATTTTCATAATACGGATAAATCTTTCCTTCTAGATTCCACTTCCCATCTTCATTATACCTAGTAAGATTTTTTGAATCAACAATTAGGGCATTATCATATTTCATAATTTTCTTATAATGATCATGCCATCCTATTTTACTCTCAGCTGTATCCTTTATTCTTGGAAGTCTGTCTTTAAGATTTTTTTCCCACTGTGATTGACTTCTAAATTTATAATGTCGTTCTACAAACTTTTTCGGATAAATTCTATATTTTACTTCCTGTGGAAAAATTGGATAATGACCTCCAGCATCTTCAACTCTGATTCCTGGAACAACCTTCCATGCTCTGTAATCAAAATCCGCAGTCCAAGAATAATATCTTAATCGCTTTCGTACAGATTTAGCATTGTTATTGTCATCATCAGTCATAAAGAAATCAAATGTATCAAATTGAATCAAGTTGTATCCTTTGGACTCTACCTTTTCAATAGCTTGTTTCAAAGTAATGTTTTTCATACCAGATTCCAAAAATTCATCAGAATCACTCCTTAGTACCCAATCAGGAGATTCTCTTAATGCCATGTCGTATAGCATTCTCAAAATTGTAGACCAATCATAATGATCTGATTTGTATTGGTTTAGTTGTAGAACTCCCTTACCTACAAATTTTTTGCAAATTTCATAAGTTTTATCAGTTGATCCATTATCTAATACAACAAGATTGATTCCCTGAGATAATAGATGTTCAATTACTTCCTGAATGATGTCTTCATCGTTAAAAACTGGTAACATCCCAACAATTTTCATAGTGATCATCATTCCATGAACAGATTATTAAATGATAAAATGTAATTTAATTGAAGTGATAGATGTATAAAAGTTTTAAATTTTTTAGCCCTTCTATTTGAATAAATACTCCTTAATCATGTGAATGACTATTCTATTATTGATTCAAAATTTTAATAATAAATTCAAGATAGGAATTAATTTTAATGATCTTTGAATTGGTTGTTTTAGGAAACATTTATGATAATACCTCAACTTAGGCAAGGGTGATTAAGATGAACTTTAAAAAAGAGAAATTACTTGTTATTGCTCCTCATGCTGATGATGAGGTAATAGGTTGTTGTGGACTCATTAATAAAATTAAGGAAAATGGTGGTGAAGTTTATGTTCAAGTTTTAACTATTGGAGGATATTCTAAAATAGAAGGAGTTAAGGTAGTCAAAGAAGCTTGGAGAAAGGAATTCCTCAACGTAATAAAATTTCTAGGAATAGATGGTTATGATATTGCATTTTATGAGAATAAAATAAGATATCTAGATACTGTATCTCAAAAAGATCTCATTGATATTCTTGAATCAAAGAGCAAAGTTTCTCTTAAAAAAATTAAACCTACAATTGTTGCAATACCTTCCGTTTTCTCTGCTCACCAGGATCATACTCATACTTACAAAGCTGCAATATCATCCTTGAGACCTCATCCACAAAATTCAATGCATGTTCCAAAATTAGTAATTTCCTATGAATCTCCAGAATATAATTACTGGTCTTCTTATTCTGAGTTTGGTCAATTCTCGCCAAATTTTTATTTACAAATGTCAAAAACAGAACTAGAAAAGAAGATTACTGCACTTAACCTGTACAAAAGCCAATTAAGATCAGGACACAGGGATGGGAATAAAATGTCTACACTTTCAGAAATTCGAGGAACTGAAATTGGTGTATCTTTTGCAGAAGCTTTTCACATACATAGATTTCATATCTAAAACAATTTAATTATAAATTTAATACTAAATCTTATAAATGTCTTAATTTTTCATTTTGATAAAAATTCTCTTTCTTCTGATCATATTTTTTCATATTGTGATTTATTTAATATTTTTAGGCTATCTTTGCCGTGATTGAATAATAAATCAATAAATGACATTTTAGGAATAAATTCTCCGTGAATTTGTAAATATTTTGGATGGTCAAATTTTTGAAATACAACCCCAATATTCTGACTAGAAAATCTGTCTCTATCCACATATGTACGGCCTTCTTGACCAAAAATAAAAAATTTAGCCCCAGGAACTTTACACAATTTGATAAGTAGATCAGATTTTTGTCCTTCTAAGTCAAATCCCATGTTTTTTATTTCAGAAGCCCGGTAAACTGGAACATCGACATCAAATTTGTTAAATGCATATTTAATAATTGGAACTATAAACTCAACTAAAAAATCTCCTTCATATGTATGATAAATTTTTTCGAGTTCAGGATATATTTCATCAAAATAAGGTGCTCGCTGATATGATAATTTAATAGATTTCAAATGCTTTTGTCGCCATTCTACTTTATTATCAATTTTAATCTCAGATATGTTCATCAATTGTTTTTTTGTTTGAAGGACTGGAATGGTTAACCACTGCCATCCTTTCTTGTTTTTGATTCTTATTTTATTTCTATTTTGAAAATAATTTTTTCTAAATTGTACTGTGTCTAAAATAAAATATACATCACACATGGCAGCTTTCGAAATATAACCAAGCCAAGGAAGAAATTCTGGCTGATGTACTCCTAAAATTGGTTCAGGTAAATCAGCGCGTCTCCAATCATCGCTTTTTTTAACTTTGATCATCAATCTACAATTTCATACTTATCATTTATAGGCGAATATTGTAAAATCATGTGGCATGTAATCATGTCTGAATACCACTTTGTGTGTAAGATTATTCATTACATAATCTATCACTTTAATTGGTGATACAAAATAAGTGTATTCATACATATTTTGATTTGGAGCAAATGTGGACACTGCACCATATGCAATTCCCTTTTTGCAAAGTTCCCACATCTTGTCTAATACTTGTGTCAGAGTCTCCCAGTTGTGGCCTGTTTTTACACTGTTAAATCCTACAGAAATAACATAGTCAAATTTTTTATCATCATGCAAATCTAAAACGTTGCATTGTTTAATGTCTGCAGAAGGATTTTTTTCTTTAGCCAATTCTACCATTTTGTCTGTTATGTCAATACCACAGTATCTCACATTTTTTACTCCACACTGTTTTAAGTAATTAAAATAATCACCAAAACCACATCCCACATCTAATACTGAACAATCGTCTTCAATACCTAGCTGAGTAATTATGTCGAATTTCTTTTTTTGACTTTCATCTGAGCCATAATCTAATGATTTGGTACTATAACCATATTTTTCTGCCAATTTAGTCCAGAAATTCTTAGTGATCATATCTTCTTCCATGGCTTTCACCCGAATAGTACCTTAATTAAGTATGTAACAAAAATATTTACGTTTATTCCACACAATAAACCAACTTGGGAGTAGAAGAAGAATCAGCTGCATTAAGAGTTATTCGATCTGGTTGATGGCTAAAGGAAAAGAAGTTAAATCTTTTGAAAAATACAAGATGCAGGTTTTGATATGCTAGACATATCACATGAAGATCAAAAAATAATACAGCCTGTTAGATTTAGAGCTGTAATGAGAACCAAAATCAAATTAAAACAATAAAACTATTAAAAGATCAAAATAGAAGCCAAAATTTTTAATGATGGCGGATTATTTCTCAATATCAGCCCAAATTTCCAAATTCTCTCAAAATGATCCATAACACTATATCACTGCCGATATACCCTTCCTTATCTGATGAAAATGTTGATAAAATCATTTCTGTCTTGATAAATCATTAATATTTTATGTTAGATATTTATTATTTCAATATTAAGCTCATTCAAGTGTACTAAGTAAATTTATAGTAAAACGAATAACAATATAATAGCAAAACAAATGTCCTAGTTTAATGGAGGGCAATTTTTTTAGTGAGGCATGGAAGCGCAGGTCATTAATCATTCTGCTCGCCTTCAATGATGTTAAGCTCAGATACAAAAACTCTGCTTTGGGCTTTTTGTGGTCTTTCCTAGAACCGTTGTTAATGCTTGCAGTTTTGTATTTCGTATTTGGTAGCCTTCTAAAAAGCGATATACAAGATTATCCAATCTATCTTTTAATTGGACTGATTATTTGGTATATGTTCTCTAGATCCTCTACACTAGGACTTTCAAGCTTGCTTGATAAGGCCGGCATAATCCAGAAAATTTACTTTAGAAGAGAACTGATTGTAATTAGCACATGCTTAACAGCTTTTATAATGATGGGTTTTGAATTTGCTGCTTTTGCGGTTTTTGTTTTTGCTTTTCAATTTATTCCTCCAATCACCATATTATTATTGCCTTTATTGCTAATTGATTTATTTATCTTATCGTTAGGAGTTGCTTTGTTACTTGCGGTTCTTACTGTTTATTTTCGGGACATAAAATTCATTTGGCAGGTTTTGCTGCAAGCTGGATTTTTCTTGACTCCAATATTCTACAGATTAGATATGTTTCCTGAAGACGTGGCAAAGATATTACAAATCAACCCGATTGTTCCTATTATGGATACTGCGCATGATTTGGTTTTATACAATTCTCTTCCGTCAATAAATACGACATTATACATCATCATATCAACTTGTGTCATTTTTGCTA
>CAYSWR010000048.1:0-6450 GCA_964434855.1 uncultured Nitrosopumilaceae archaeon
GAATTAGAAAGAAAAATTTGGGAAAAAAATTAGTTTTTTGGATTGATCAGACTGCTTATTCAGCTGCTGATTCTGCTGCAGGTTGTGAAGAACTTTCTACGATTTCACCAGAAGCAAATCGTCCACCCACTTGGGTGATCTTTATTTTTGCGTTCTGACCAGCCTTGCCGTTTTTGACAAATATCACAAAGCCTTCTACTCTTGCGATACCGTCTCCTTTTCTGCTAATTTCCGTTATGGAAACGTCGTATTCTTTTCCTGTTTCTACTGGTTTTGGTCCGTCATCAAATCGTCTATTGCCGCCATATCCTCTATCTCGGCCATATCCTCTATTAGATCTTCCAAAACCGCCGTCGTTATAACTCATCGTTGCACCTCCTTTCTGATCTACCATCAATTGTATCCCAATAAGAATGGATGTAAATTGTAATCATGATACAAAAATTAACATCACTGACTAAATTGAATCATTTCAGCACGCTTAATAGCAATGCAAAAACTTGATGTGCATGGCAAAAGCCAAATCAAAAGCTAAATCAAAAAGCGCAAAGAGAAAAAGATAAAAAATCGGACCTGAAAAAGGTCTTTTCCTTTTTCCTACACATATAATGACTGATTATAATAGAAAACCATGAAATACTCTGGTTTTTATGTAGAGACAACACACACAATACCAGATATTGTATGGTTTTACAAACTTTCAGCACGGGCATGCGATGTGCACGCTGTGGAAAAAATTCCATGTTAACTGATAATACTACTGGCGAAAGGTTTTGCGGAGGATGCGGTTTTGTTATTACTGAACGCGTTGATGATTCTGGTCCAGAATGGCGTTCGTTTTCAAAAGATGAATATGATGATAAAAGCAGAACAGGTTCTCCAACCTCGCTTGCAATGCATGACATGGGACTTGCTACAATAATTGGCCATGCAAACAAGGACGTAACTGGAAAACCACTGTCTGCATCCATGAAAAGCACAATAGAACGTCTTAGAACATGGGACAGTAGAAGTCAGGCCCATGAATCTTCAGACAGAAACTTTAGACAGGCATTTAGTGATCTTGGTAGACTAAAAGACAAGCTTGCACTTTCAGACGCAGTGATAGAAAAAACAGCTTATATTTACAGAAAGGCACTTGACAAGGGTCTTGTCAGGGGAAGATCCATTCCAGGTCTTCTTGCAGCTGCACTATATGCAGCATGCAGGGATAGCGGAACCCCAAGAACATTAAACGATGTTTCAAGTGAAATAAATATCAAAAGAAAAGATGTTTCACGATGTTATAGACTTCTTTTGCGAGAACTCGATCTAAAGATGCCGGTAGTGGACCCAGTAAAATGTATGTCTAGAATAGCAAGTGAAGCCGGACTAACTGAAAAGGTAAAACGACGAGCTCTTATAATCTTAAATGATGCAAACAAGATGGAAATTACTGCCGGAAAAGATCCTATGGGACTTGCAGCAGCAGCATTGTATCTTTCATGTGTGTTAAACGGAGAAGACACGACACAAAAAGTTATTGCACTAGCAGCTGGGGTAACCGAAGTTACAATACGAAACAGGTACAAGGGACTAAAAGAATCGCTAAACATCTGATCTCTTATAGCTCGTAATCAATTGTCTCAGATCTGTATATCATATCATCTCATGTAGCAAAATAGCAAAGCTATAAGGGTTAGAACGAACGATGTAATACATAAGCCAAAATTCTATTTCACTTAAAGTACTTGAAGCATATTCTCGTGATGTTGGTAGAGGCATAGCACGCCTTGATTACGATTCTACGAATTCACTTAGCGCAGCAACTGGTGATGTCATTGAAATTAAAGGAAAAAAAAGAACTGTTGCAAAATGCATGCCACTTTATCCGTCAGACGAAGGAAAGGGAATTATCCGAGTTGATGGTCTTGTACGAAACAATTTGGGAGTGGCAGTGGGTGATAAGGTTGAAGTTAGAAAAATAAAGGCAGTTCCTGCAGAAAAAATCATCGTCGCACCACTTGAGGCAATTCCTCCAATAGATGAAAGATATCTTACGGACTCGCTAGAAAATACTCCACTGATAAAAGGCGATAACATAATGGTGCCATATTTTGGTGGTAAGCTAACTTTTCAGGTAATAGGAGTCACACCAGTAGCCGATGCCGTAATTGTAACCCAAAAGACACTATTTCATATTGGAGAAAAAAGCGATTCCCTTCATGGTCTTCCAATGGTATCTTATGAAGACATTGGCGGTCTGACTAGTGAAATAAGAAAAGTTAGAGAAATGATTGAGCTTCCAATGAGGCACCCAGAGATTTTTGAAAAGCTTGGTGTTGAAGCTCCAAAAGGTGTGTTACTTTTTGGAGTACCAGGAACTGGCAAGACACTTTTGGCAAAAGCGGTTGCAAATGAAAGTAATGCTCACTTTATCAGCATCTCAGGCCCTGAAATCATGAGCAAGTTCTATGGAGAAAGTGAAGCAAGAGTACGAGAAATTTTCAAAGAAGCAAGAGAAAAGGCCCCTTCTATTGTTTTTATTGATGAAATTGATTCCATTGCACCAAAAAGAGAAGAAGTAACAGGAGAAGTTGAAAGAAGAGTTGTATCACAACTGCTTTCACTTATGGATGGTTTGGAAGCAAGAGGAAAAGTAATTGTCATTGCAGCAACAAACAGACCCAATGCATTAGATCCAGCTCTTAGACGACCTGGAAGATTTGATCGAGAAATTGAGATCAGAGTGCCAGACAAAAAGGGGAGACTCGACATACTCTTGATACATACAAGAAACATGCCTCTGACTGAAGATGTAAACTTGGAAAAAATTGCGGCAGTAAGCCATGGATATGTAGGAGCTGACTTGGAATATCTGTGCAAAGAAGCTGCAATGAAATGTTTGAGAAGATTATTACCAGAAATTAATTTAGCAGATGAAAAGATTCCAGTTGAAACTCTGGACAAACTTATTGTAAATGCTGAAGATTACCAGAATGCATTACGCGAAGTCACACCAGCTGGAATGCGTGAAGTCTATATAGAAAGCCCAGATGTCTCCTGGGATGAAGTAGGAGGATTGCAAAATGTCAAGCGTGAGCTACAAGAAGCAGTAGAGTGGCCAATGAAATATCCTACACTTTACACTAATATGGGCTACAGAATGCCGCGAGGAATTTTACTTCATGGACCTAGTGGAACTGGAAAGACACTTTTGGCAAAAGCAGTAGCTACAGAAAGCGAAGCTAACTTTATCTCAGTAAAAGGGCCCGAGCTGTTGTCAAAATGGGTTGGAGAGTCAGAACGTGGCATAAGAGAAGTTTTCAGAAGGGCAAAACAATCTTCACCATGTGTGATATTTTTTGATGAAATAGATTCAATTGCTCCAGTTAGAGGTCTTGGTGGAGAAACCGCTGCTACTGAAAAAGTTGTCAGCCAGCTTCTAACAGAGCTTGATGGCATAGAAAGCCTTCATGATGTAGTAGTACTTGCTGCAACAAATAGAGCAGACATGCTTGATACGGCCCTTCTAAGACCAGGAAGATTTGATAAAATAATACTTGTACCCATGCCAGACAAGGAAGGCAGAAAGAAAATACTAGAGATAAGCACAAAGGAAATTCCTATTGATAAAGAACAAAAAAATGAATTAGGACAGAATCCAAATTATGTGGATTTAGAAAAGATTGCAGATGCTGCAGACGGCCTAAGTGGGGCAGATGTTGCAGCAATTGCAAACACTGCAGTATCTCTTGTCATACATGAGTTTCTTGGTAAATATAAAGATCAGAAAGAGGCAGAAAAAGAGGTAGATAATACCAAAGTAACAATGAGACATTTTGAGGAAGCTGTAAAAAAAGTCAGGATACAAAAAGAGCTCAAGGTTGGCGAAAAGTTAGCCGTACCATACTACAGGTAATTTTCATAAAATTGCTGATTACGACCACTTAATAAGAGAGAACATTATCTGTTGCGATGAATACAAAACTATCTTGTCTACAAGGATTAAGAAAGATTCTGGGATTAGGAAAAAAAGACAAAGAACCAACTGTATAAAAATTTAAAATAATAATTTTTAAAATATTTTTCAGGTGCTCAGACATATCTGTACAAAATAATTCTAGCTTGTATCTACATTAACGGTACCTGATGATGTGACAGGACAAGCAAGACGCTCATCCTCTTTGCAGGAATTATTTTTCCAATGCAGGGGACGTAGATTTGATAGTTCGTTTAAATCTCCATCCGATTGTGGTTTTATCTGATCAATCTCCCATCCATATGCAGAGTCATGATTCCCATACTGTGTTCTTTCAATCCAAGCTCCACATTGGTCCTTTCTAAAATCATTTGGTGCGTTGTATTCATCAATCTCAGCTTTTTGCCAAACTTTTAAAATAATTTCATTAGTAAAGTTCATTCTTACGCCTACATGGATTCTTCTGCAAGAACTGGTGTTTCAGTTTTTAATACCATAGTTGACCATCTTTTCTGTCCAGATGAATGCTTGTTTTCTTCACATCTGGCACAAACCTGAGATTCGTTATATGTGTAGATTCCACATTCACAAGAAGTACATTTACACTCTACTGGTGATTTTGACATACTCTGTTTTGTTTTCTAACTATAATAGGCTTCGTTAACCAAAACGTCTGTTAGTCTTTTTAATGACTCACCGGTTTCTCTTTCCTCGTTTCTATCGATTCTTCGATAATGATTATTATTTTGTTAAAGGAAATCTTTATCAATTACTGTAGAATGAATATTTCGTGGAAGTTCAAAGATCAGCAGAAAAGTTGATTCGCCTTAGTCCTTCAGTTAGAGTCGTTACTGTTTTTGACATGAATGGAAAAATTGTTTTTAGTGCACGTTCAAGGAAAGCAAAAATGCTTCTCTCCAAAAAAGAAAGCATGATTTCACTGCAATTAGCTGCACGAGCTTGGAAAATACGAAAAAAACTTGAGCGAAAACTTGGGGTATGTAAATATGTACTAGCAGAATATGGCAATGTAAAAAGAATTACAATGCCAGCTGGAAGAAATCACCTACTCTACATTACTACTTCTGTATCATTTGATCACAATAAAGTGGTTCGTAAAGTGCGATCTTTCCGATAACAGCAATTATTTTCTTAAATATTATTTAGCTAACTATATACTCATTAGGTTTTTGGATTTTTGTGTATTGTTACAGCCTTCTTTTGCCAGTGCCTCTTCCAGTGCTGACCCACATTCCTTTTGAAGACGTACTTGCGGCAGTATCAGGTATGTCACCAAATTTTATCTTTGTAGTGCCTCGTCCTACAGTAATGTAGTTATCTTTTGCAGATTCCTTTCGTTGTTTTGCGAATTCTCGAAATGGTGCACCAGCCCAGTTATCCTCTTCCTTTTCTGATATTCTTCTAGTAGTTCCTCTCCCTCCAATTCGTATGTGACCCATTATTTCATTCCTCATATGATAAAGAACGGTTCACATTAATAAGATTATTCTACAGTTACATTTTTCGTATGATATTGCAGGTCTTTTCATCGTCTCTTCACTATAGCAACAAAAAACAAAACCAGAATAGCAAACGTAATCAGTGCGACTAGAATATCAGTAGCATCTTCTTCAAAAAACCCTAGATAATCTTCTATGGAATCAACAAATAATTGTATGGCAAATAAAGCAAAGGCTGCAGCTGCAAAAAGAATCTTCTTAATCCCAGTATTACGATATGCGGTAATGGATAATGCAAATAGAATAACAGAGAATATCATTATTCCAATCTCAAGCCCGTCATCGATTCCAAATGGCTCAATTTCCAAGAATAGTTTTGGGAGAATCATTGTTTTTCATCCTCCCTTGATAATGACAAGAACATCTCGGCAAGTCTGTTACTCCATCTATTCCAAATGTTTGGATGATAGTTTTTCATTAAAGAAATGATGTGTTTGGGATCTATTTCAAACGTGTATCTTCTGAACTTGCCATCTTTTAGTTCTAAAATCAAACCAAGGTCAACTAATCTGTTAACGTGCCAATTCACCGAAGCTGAAGATATCCCTATCATGTTTGCAATATCAGTTTGAGTTGGATTCTTTTTTTCTAAGATCATCATCAGAATCTCCCTTGCTGTTTCCTGATTCAAAATTTTAAGAATGTCTCTTTCATTTTGCTCAAAAAGACCTATCGGGAAATAGTATTTGTGAAGATTGTGTCTTTCTGAAGAAATTTTACCTTGATTTTCTAGTAGATTAAGGTGATATTGAGTTGTTCCCATAGACATGATTAGTTCCCTCTTGATTTGACGCAAGTGACATCCCGGATTTTCCTGAATGTATTGTAATACTCGAATGGTGTTACTATTTGATTCGTCATTCACTATACACCAGCTTCTTATCCATAGCAAAAATTATGATACTGTCAATTTTTTTCATCCTTTTATCAAAATTAGGATTAGAAGGATATATTGATTCTAGTACATTC
>CAYSWR010000049.1:0-6450 GCA_964434855.1 uncultured Nitrosopumilaceae archaeon
CTTTGGTTTTTTCTAAAATCATGATGCTTAAAACTTGTCTGGTTTAAGCCTTGTATGTGTGTCTTACGTAAATGTGGTCATATGCATATTCGCGTGGAAGAAATGGATATGGAAAAGAGTACAAGCTCAAGATGGATTCCAGCATAGTAGGGCCAGCAGTTGGCAAGGAATGGTGGGATGGGATTATCCAAAACAAAAAGAAACAAGAAGATCTTAAAGAAAGCATTGAGAGCTTGAGATCACTTGGAACTCCACTTGCAAAAAGATATTCTAGTATATTTGATAAATATAGAAATCTATAGCACAGACTGGTACATGCTGATTATCTTTTGGTAAAATATTTCGTGATTGTATTTTTCCTTTAAGACATGAAATCCAGCTTGTCCCATCTTTTGTGATATTTCTGGCTCTTTGATTAGCCTGATGATATGTTCTGCCCATTTTTTTTCGTCATGCGGATCAATCAGATATCCTGTCTTTTGGTCTTCTATAATATCTGACATTGGAGGTATATTTGATGTGAGAACTGGTCTTTTTTGTGAGAATGCTTCTAGGATTACCAGCCCAAAACCCTCAATCAAGCTGGGAAACAGTAATGCGTTTGATTCTGATATGAGTTTTGATTTTTCTTCTGATGTTACATACCCTGCAAATGTTATATTGTCTTTGAGATTTTTTGCAATATTTTGTAGCGCTGTTTTGTGTGGACCGTCACCGGCAATTACCAGTTTGGCGGATGGATATTTTTTTACCACAATGTCCCAGGCGTGCAAAATCACTTCTATGTTTTTGTAAAAAACCAACCTCCCCAGACACACAAACTGCTCTTTTTTTGTTTCAATCTCAATTGGCACTTTAATTTCAATTGAATTTGGAATTACACAGATTGGTTTTTTTGTTCCGATTTTTTGTATATCTGTTTTAGTTGCATCACTTACAGTATGTATGCAATCATATCTGAATTTCATCATTAGTTTTTCAAAGAATGGAACTAATCTTGCATTGATGTGAGATACTTTGGATTGTGCGGCCCATTTTTTCCAGAAATCCTTGTCATATATGGAAAATATATCATGAATTGTTGTTATGTGTGATGTATTTGTAAAATACGATATTAATGAGCCTGCTAGTGCTGGGGAGAAGTTATTGGAATGAATTATGTCTATTTTTTCTTTTTTTACTAGTTTCCTTCCTTCTCTGAATGCATTAATGACATATTGGATATTTTCTGAAAATGACGGCGGAAGACCTCCACTGTATTCTAGTGTTGGCTTTACTGTAATTATTTTTAGATTCTCTGATTCTTGATATTTTTCATTTTTGACATTGTTTGTAATTACCCATACTTTGTGCCCATTTTTGGCCAAATTATTTGCAATCGTCTTAAAGACATATTCGCCTCCACCTTTTGTGGTAGAGAAAAACTGTGAGAGCAAAAGTATCTTCAATACATTGAATCTAGATTGGAATGATTTGAGGGTGTCGATGACAAATCATTATATTATAAACTCTTGTCTTATTTTCTAAATGATTACATTATCTGACTTGAAGAAATATGATCCAAGTGGAATGCATAAAATTTATGATAAATAGCCAGAAATTACTAGAAAAGCAAACGAATCAGATTTAGAAGAAGCATCACACACAGGAATTGACCATATTGTATTTGCTGGAATGGGAAGTTCTAGCGCGATTGGGGATTTATTTTCGTCCATCTTATCAAAAAGCGAGATTCATGTTACTCTAGTCAATGGATATCTGCTTCCAAGAACCGTAGACAAAAACACTCTAGTAATTGTGACAAGCGGTTCAGGAAATACTGCTTAATTTAAATATCAATTAGCGAGAAACGTGATTGATTCGATTCCAATTTCTATGAATTACTTTAGGAAAGACAAAATTTAATCTATTCTGACTTTGACACCTTCAGGTGCTCTCGATATTTTATTACATGATAAAAGATTTCTTAGATGGCATCAATATCTATAAATTGTAATGAGATTTGGGTTAAATCAAAGTAATTACATTATGAATCGTAAATATTTGATTCTGACCATAAGCATGGTTCTTGTTACTGGTATTGTTTTAATCTATTTAATTCAGGGATTACCTAGTCGTTCAGTAGACCAAGAATATCAAATTTCTGAAAATCGTGACCAATATCTTACCGCCGCAACATACTATGGAAATGCATGGGTGATTAATTTTTGGAATTCCGATTTTTCTTCTACTGATCAAAACATGGAGAGAATAAAAAAGGATGGATTCAATACTATTGTTTTAATTATTCCTTGGAGAGAGTTTCAGCCTGGAATTTCTCCTCCTCAGTATAATGATGTTGCATTTGGTAGGCTGAACTATATCATTGAAAAAGCTAGTTTGCATAACCTAAACGTAATTTTACGTATTAGTTACCATTGGGATCTTTATCCGGATGATCAACCATCAAGTCAACAGCGGTTTGAAGATCTGAACTTGGATCAAGGCGTATACCAAGCATGGTTAGATTACGTTCACAAAATCTATACAAATGTCAAAGGTTATGAAAATGTTAAATTAGCATTCATTTCGTGGGAAGACTTTTGGATACCTATTGAGGAAGCGACTGAGTCTCAAAAGTTAAGTGAACGAATAAAATTAGCGAAACAAACTGGATTCTCAGATTATTTGAGTAGTAAATATGATCTTGACTCGATCTCAAACATTTATGGGTATAAAATAAACTCCTTGGAGAATATACCTACTCCCTTACGAAAGAGTCCTGCATTTGCTCTCTTTTTAGAATTCCATGATCAACAGCTTATCCAGAAATTCTTAAAACCAGCCCAAGCTCAATATCCAAATCTATCAATGGAAGTTCGTGTAGATAAGGATCCTATCTATTATCCAAACGGCACAATAGGTTGGTATTCTCATTCTTCTACATACAACTTTACAGGCTCAAATTATACAACCATCTATTACCATGTTTCAATGGGAGCAAAAAATAATTATGATTACCAGACTGCCAACAAGACACTTTCCTTGATGAATTACACACTTTATCACGTTAAAAACTACACTGGTGATACCAAGATATTTGTTGATCAATTCATTTGGTATGACAATACGCAAGGATTTGAAGGCAATACAAAAATTTATGACAATGAAATTGGTTCTTTCCTGCAAGGTGCATGCAAATATTTAAAAAATTATACCAACGGTTATGGAGTCTGGACTTATCAGGACTATGTATTTAATATTATTTATAATCCAACATTTTCACTTGGAACTTCTGGATGGCAAGTTAATGGAACAACACGCTTGGAACAAAATGGAATTAATTTAGAAAATGGCACTAGTGTAACTCAGATGATTCCAAAAACACGGTTTCCAGGTATCTTTTTAAACCCGACAGGAACCGTTTCATTTCATGCACGTACTCAAACTCCAACAGCTGACCTAAGTATTGAACTCGGAGGTTCTGAATTTATTCAACACATAGAAAATGACTCAACATATCATTTCAAAACACCAATTGCTGATATGAAAAATTTGAACATTGTCTTTAGAAATTTAAATGGAAGTGTAACAATAAGTGATGTCAGATTGTACAGTTTTGTCCAGCAAGGTGATGTATATGACAAAGACTCACAGCCAAAAAGTTCCCTTGAACCTATACGTCAACTAAACCAGTGTTTATCAGATAAACACAATTAAAAATATTTGCCATTATTCGAGAGAATCGCATACACTTTCAAAACATCAGGACAATTTTAACTTCTTTCCAACAAATCATAACGTACGATATTATCTAGACAGTGGGAGTTTTTGTTCGTAAAAGCGGGGCGTTTCCTTTTTACTCTTTATAGATGAGCTTGTTTGCTATCCTTCAGAATCAAATTTGTGGATCAAAAACTGTTACGCTATTAATAATTAATCACGATTTCAGTGTAGTAAATTAATATTATTTTCGCTGGTTAGAATCTAATTTATGTTTGTGTTAAAATTTTTTAAACAAATTAAAAGAATTTGGTCTAAAACATTTTGAGCTGCTTCTGGAGAATAATGAGTTTCTGCATATTTTTTTCCATTAATTGAAATTTTATTCCACAGAATTTCATCATTATAGAGATTGATGACTTTCATTACAAATGCATCAGGTTCATCTGCAATTAATAAAATATTCTTATCTTTTGTCATACCTTCTGCACCAATACTTGTAGTCACAATTGGTATACCATATGCTAAGCCTTGTGTGATCTTACCTTTAACTCCAGCACCATATCTTAAAGGGGCTACAAGAATCCTACATTGATTAAGAGGAGGATCGATGTTTTCCACATAACCAAGAAATTCAATATTGTTTTGTTTCTTGCATTTTTCTACAATTGCCGGTGTGGCATTACTGCCGATAACTACTAGTTTGACATCGGGTAATTTTTTATTTATTTTAGGCATGATTTCACTAATTAAAAAATTTAAGGAATCCACATTAGGAGGGTGCTGAAATCCACCAATAAATAAAAGATCACTTCTCATTTTGAAAGGAGGTACTTTATCACTTGGAATTTGTAAAGGTGGGATTATGGCTACATTAGTGTTAGGTAAATCATTTAACAAGATTTTTGCATCATGCATACTAACAACTAAAACAATATCAGATTTTTTTATTATTTCAAATTCATCCTCCCTGGTTAGCATCGCTTGCTCTTGTTTTTTCTTATCGCCAAAAAATTCTGCTTCACGTAATTCTCTTACATAATGCAAATCGTGTGTTTCATAAACAATTTTACATTGTGGTGCATACTGTCTTAATTTATCAATGTATTTTTTTGAGATATGCGGTCTAGCCATAAAACAAACATGAAATGCCCATCCACGTTCTTTAATGAATGATTCAAAATCATTTTGACCATATATTACTTCAATGCCTTTTTGTTGTAGTTCTGTCACATATGGTTCAGTTTTGTTTAGATTATCAGGCCAAAAAGTAACATTATTCCCTTCTAAAGATAATATGGAACATATGTAATAAGTCATTAAAGAACCTGCGTCTTTATCGTATTCTGGGACATAATGATCAATAAACAAAATATTGGCTCCATTTTTTCTATTTCGTTCAATATAGACATTTCTTGGAGAAGAATTACTCCTGTTTTTTAAAATACTCTCCCATTTTTTTCTGAGTTTTTTTTCATTGTCTATTTGATATTGTTTTATTCCAATCGAAGTATCTTTTCCTTGAGTACTTCCTTCGTGATGAACTATTGTTGCTAGTGGTTGATAGAGTACTCTATAACCCATATCTCTTATTGCTAGACACAGATCTGCATCTTCACAATATGCAGGGTGATATTGGATATCAAATCCATTTAATTTTTCAAATATGTTTTTTTTGACCATCAAACAAGATCCAGAACAATAATCTACGTCTCTAACAAAATTAAAGTTAAAATCATCGGGGTCTTGATTTCTTCCATAATTCCAAGATGTGTCTTTCCACACTATACACCCCGCTTCCTGTAATTTTCCATCAGTAAAGATAATTTTTGGTCCTACTGCGCCTATTTTGTCATCTAATCCAAGTTTCAACATGGATTCTAACCAAGTTGGAGTAACTATTTCGACATCATCATTAAGAAACAAAAAAAATTCTCCATTGGATTTCTTTGCCGCAAAATTATTCATTGCTGTAAATGAATATTCTTTTTCATAAATTAAGACAGTATGTTTAATTGTTTTAAGAAATTTACGCATATCTGAATTTTCATCTAGATTATTTGTAACGATTATAATCTCATAGTTTTTATACGTAGATTTTTCAATACTTGCAATATTTTGTTTTAGAAACGCAGTTTGATTATAAGTAGATATTATTATTGAAATTTTGGGGATTCTAGGTAAGTCATAGATGTTAGAAGAACCAATCTTGAGACTTTTTCTTAATTGGTTGTTGACATTGGTTTTTGTTGGCTGTATTATTTTTTGGTTTGATTCAAGCTGGATTAAATCTAAATCCTTGAGTGCAAAAAGTGGAGTAGTACTAGATAGTGATTTGGTTTTTTTACTATTGAATCTAATGCGAATCTTTTCTCTTGCAGCTTGCAAAAATACTTTGAATCCTTGGTTTTGTATGATTGCCATTGAGACTCGTGACAGTCTGAGCATTTCACCCCTTTTAGTATCTGGAGGAAAAGCTTTGTCGACGGTACGAAGAATTTTAAACATAGTTTTGAGACTAATTGAGTTTTTGATGCTGTCTAATTCAAACACGGTTCTAGAAAATTTATCTTGAAGATCCTGCATCTGTGCGTCTTTTGTGGCAATAGCTCCCTGAAATTCTTTTTGAAGGTTGGTAATTGTCGTGTCTTTTTCATTATTTAACTTGTTGAGATCAAGTACCCGTTGCATATGCTCATCAAGTTCTTTTTGAAGATTTGAAATTGTCTTGACTCTTTCGTCATTTGA
>CAYSWR010000050.1:0-6364 GCA_964434855.1 uncultured Nitrosopumilaceae archaeon
TCATTGATGTGAGAATCTTCTTCTTTTCTTTGTTACTAAGCGCCTCTAAAATTGCTTTGACAAGAAATTTATCCTTGATGGTTAACCATTCCTTATCCATCTCTTTAGATTTTTCTAAAGTACAGATATTGTTAAGAATCGTTTTTTCTAATGCTATAGCAGCTAAACCAAAAAGTTCTCTTAAAACGTTGTCTAGTTTTGGGAAATCCTCTACTGCCTGACTCAACGGTATGCCGTATTTTTCAAATAATCTTTTCTCTATTTTTTGTAGAGTCTTTTCGCCCAAATTGTCTTTGATTATGTTCCCTGTAGACTTTGATGGTAAGTTATCCACGCCTGACATACGCATTTACTCTTCATTTGGTGATTATATGTTCGAGTATTGTCAACTCTGGAAATACACCTTTCATGGGTGTACTTCAAGTGGGATTGGCAGGCTGTGCAAGTTCTTCAAGTATACCATTTACAAATCTTCGATATTTGGTCTTACCAATCTCAGTTTTTGCTATTTTTGATACATGAATCCTAAGATTACTGTCTTTTTCCACACACAACTTGAGCGTATTGTAATGTGTTAATACTGTAGAGTCATTTTGTTCAAATGTAATTTTATTTAATAATCTTGTCCCAGTTTCAATTCTGATCTTTAAAGGCATCTTTGGAAAACAATACTGTAATATGCTACCAATAATTTTTTGATGACTCTCACCAATTAGAACTGGAATTCTAAACTTTGGCATTTCAGATAGTGTTTTAACAATTTCTTGTAGTGGGTCATCAGAATCCATGCAATATTTTGTCACAAGTGGAATGAATTGAGAGAATGTAATGTCATCAAATTTGTAAGGGAATTTAAGATTGCGACTTGCTTCCAGTGCTGACTCTGTTATGAGAAAGAGCAGTCCTAAAGGATCTCTGGTTACACGTCTGTTATAGTGTAGTGGATAATTTACAAACATTTGATTTAGTCTAGACAGCGTATTGGCTAAGACAAGACTTCGTTGATAACCAGCTTTCATCTTTCTTGATATCTTGAGAACAACTAAAAGATACAAGAGATAATTTTTTACACTTACATTATTTGGCAGGCTCTTGGTCTCAAATTCATTTGTAAACCTCTCTATGATCTTCAGAATTCTTTCTTGTTTGTTCATCCTGTGTAGTTCTGATCTTTTATTATCGCTAGATGTTACATCTTTTGCAAATTCATCAGATGACTGAGATTTCTGGTTGGATGGAAACAGCGACTTTCCTTGTTTGAGTATGTTCAAAATATTATTAATTTGTCTACGACTGTTCTTAGATGAACCTAGCAAAGATTCAACAGATTTTATCAAATCCTCAGACATGCCTTATTGCAAACAAAATGGTATTTGATGTTTATTTTGTTTGAAATTTGTAAAATCAAAACCAATAAAACTAAAGTAAATCACAATCTGGATAAAAATGGGTCTGGCTATATGGTATTAATAGTTCGATTCTAAAATCATGAATTAATCTACATTTATCGATAAATTATTTTAAGAAAAAGAGATTTAATTTAAGAAAACAGTAATTTCCAAAAATGGCACATACGTTTAATATTTACTAAATGAAAATCCCCGCTCTGGGAAATAACTGTTGGTAAATTGGATTAATTGTAAAAATAGAGAAAGATTTCACTTTGGCTGTTATGATAATAACTATAATGTTTTCTTTTGGGCATCTTGCTTTTATGGAAACAATTTGAAAAGATATGAATAGAAATAAAAAATTTATTCTCATTTTTTTTCTAGTATCATTTTCATTTGGAATCTCAAGTGTGATTGTATTTCACATTACAGGGAAACCTGAATTGCAGCTTCTTGCACGTCTTATGGGTTCTGCATTTTTCATGTATGTATATTTCTATACTAGTTCAATGATAAAAAAACAGGATAAAATGATTAAAGATTCAGACGGATTCTTGCAATCTCCATTTGATCCGTCTATACTGAAACTGTTGCTGCTGCTTTTTGTTGGAGGATGGACAATATATTCAGTCATGGATTACTTTGGTCTTAATTATGTTGACTGGATACTTGTATACACAGTGGGTATTGTCACAGTACCAATTGCTTTTGGAGTACTGCCGTTATGGATCAAAGACAACAAGTGGAAACGCAAATAACAGAAAATACCAACACCTATCAGAAGGTTTGATTTTTACAATTTAGGATCTTCATTTTATCTACCTTTGGTAGCGCAGCACAGTTTTATTGAAAAAGAGAAAAAATTCAAAATTAATTCACAATAATAGTTAGGCAAACAGATTCACATGATGCTAGGATCTGAATCCTAACAAGAGATCGTTCCACTTGCCTATCTACATACTACGTTTTACTGACTACAAAGGAACAGGATGATTCTCACAAATCACATAGGCGCAATATGATAGTCAGGATATTTTTTAGCCATTTAGTAAGCAAAAAAAGATTAAAAAATTATAAGGGATTTACCAGGTGTTTGTCACCAACTTTCTCAGTTTCACTCTCTGTAACTTTGCTACTTTCACTTAATTTTGCTTTGATGATAAATGGTCTGGCTAATAATGGGGCTAGTATGGTAGTCACAAAACCGATTGCAACTGCAATGGAAAAAAGGCTGGTGTCTAATATTCCAACACTGAGTCCTATTGCTGCTATGGCAAGCTCCATCATTCCCCTTCCATTCATCAAAGTTCCTATGGCAAGACTGTCATTATTGGAAAACTTGGAAATCTTTGCTCCAACGAATCCGCTTCCAATTTTAGTAGTTATGGCAACAGCTAGTAATGCAACAAAGAGTGGGATATAGTCAACTATGGACTTTGCATTAAACTCTATACCAATAAATCCGAAAAAGAGCGGCGCAAAGAAACCAAACGTAAGGCCAGAAACTATGCCATAAGCACGATTAGACTCTTTTTTTGGTAACAGTTTCTTGCCGAAAATAAGACTGGCAAAGAAGACTGAAATAAATGCTCCAACCTTAATCGCAGAAACTCCAATCTTGGTAACATCCAAGTGAGAATCTCCATTTACAGACAGTGGTACTATTATTACAAGTATTGCTAAAGCTATGATGTCGTTGATGACCGCAGCTGTCATCACGGTATTTCCTATCTTGCTTTTCAAAATTCCAAATTCCATTAGTACCATGGCGCTTACAGGAAGTGCAGTAATGGACAAAAGTAGTCCCATGAAGATGGACTGTACAGTTGATAATCCAAATAAAGATGCGACTTGACTTCCAGTCAGAAATGGAACAGTAAAAGCTATTAGCGAAATTATCACTGCTGATTTGCTAGCCTTTTTAATTTCTCTGAGATCCATTTCAAGTCCTGCAACAACCATTAGGAAAAATACTGCAACACTACCAAGTACGTTAAGACTTTCATCTGTGTGTATGATACCAAATAGTGTAGGTCCCAGAATCATCCCTGCTAGGATCTCACCAACTAAGGCTGGCTGTTTCATCCTACGGAACACTTGCCCTAGAATTCTAGCTGATGCTAGAATGACAATAATGTTCAATAAAATGTGCATTATTTCCATATGCTCAAAAGGTCTGAATTCTTCAGTAAATCAGTTTGTCCGTTCTAAAACTTACTTACAGAAAAGTCAAGTCATCGTAGAATATGAGGCGATTTTATACTCCTTAGTCTAGTTTCAAGAAATTTAAATCAGTTGATATGATTAATGGTTACATGCAAGGTTTATGCCATGCCTGCCTTACATCAAACGTTGAACTTGTGATAGATAAGGGCCAGATAATATGCCGCTCATGTTTTGAAAAGAAACAAACAAAAAAAGACTAAATTTGAACCACCTTTGCAAGAAATTGGATGAAGATTGCCATATTTTCACATTGTACTATCGATGAAATATCTAGAGATGGAACGCTAGTTCAAACAGCAGGTGGTCCTGCATGTTATTGCGGTTTAACTGCAAGGAATATGAAATTTGATGTAGATTTTCACACAAAGATAGGCCATGACTTTACTCATAAGGAACTTCTTGAAAAAAATAAGATCTTCATACCTCAAAGATCGATTGTTGATGTTCCAACTACAAGATTTTTACTTGAAATTTCAGGAACAGACAGAAATCTTTACCTAAAAACAAAATGTTTGCCAATAGAATATGAAAAATCTGACGCTGATGGTTGCATTATTAGTCCAGTCTTTGATGAGATATCATTTGAAACACTAGAAAAGATAAAAAAAGATTTCAGATTCATTTTACTTGATCCACAAGGATTTCTGCGAAGAACAGATGACAAAAACAAAATTTATCTTGAAAGAACGGAAATGAATCTGTCAAAAATTTCTGCAATCAAAGTTGATGTAGACGAAGCCTTTTCCTTGACAGGTCAAAACGGGAAAGACGCAATGATATCTTTACAAAAAAAAGGTGTTGAACATGTCATGCTTACAAACAAGCGTGAAATCACAGTACTTGTTAAAGATAAACTGTATTTTCTGACAATTCCAAACATGCAAGTTTATGATACTACTGGAGTTGGTGACATTTTTTGTGCAACATTTGCTTGTACGTTTCTAAAAGAAAAGGACTTTTTTTGGGCAATGTGCTTTGCAGTAGGTTCTGCACAAGCAGCACTTGAAACAAAAGCGACGGGTCTAGACAAAATTCCACATCGGGGCGCAATTGAAACAAACGCGTCATATCTGTATAACCTGGTAAAGTATACTCAGATCTAGACTTTTATTGTACAAAACCTGATCTGTTTTATGCGCATTGCCATCTCAAGCCAAGAGCAAAATGATCAAGCAGTAAAATCTGTGAAGGCATTTCTTGAAGGACACGGCATCGACTCGTATTTACTTGGAAACAAACCTGCGCTCAAAGACACTGATTGTATTATAGTAACAGGCGGAGACAAAGGTGTACGACATTATTTTCACAAAGTATTGGATTCTGAAATACCTGTTCTTGGGATAAACGAATCTGAATCAAGTGGTTTTTTGGCTCAGATTGATCTAAAAGAATTTTCTTCATTTGTAAACAGACTAAAAACTGGAGATTTTGCTGTAGAAAAAATCACACGTCTTGGAATAAAGATAGATGGAAAAAATGTCTATCCTGCACTAAACGATATGGCAATATTTTCATCAAAAAGTGCAATGCTGATGGAACATGTCTTGCGTGTAAATGGCGAGGAAGTTTGGCATGACAGCAGTGATGGTGTCATCATATCTACTCCAATTGGTTCTTCGGCATATTCACTGTCTGCTGGAGGACCTGTAATATTTCAAGATTCCAAAGTATTTGGAATTGTTTCTGTAAACTCACTTGATATTACAAGACGACCTCTTATCGTATCAGAAGATAGTTTTATCGAAATAGATAACATATCATCAAGACTGCGATGTGAAGTAATACTTGATGGAAAAGATCGTTTCAAAGTAGAAAAGGTTGTTGCATGTACAAAATATCAACAAGCGGCTCACCTTATCAGAATGAAAAAGGACTCTACTGCAGTTTCTGCGCTTGCAAAGAAAGTAAAACTTGCAGAAGATCTTCTAAACATGCCACCAAGCTCAAAGCTATTGCTAAAAACACTCCAGTATGAGGGCTCGCTTACACAAAAAGAACTATCTGAAAAAACACTCTTGCCTGACAGGACTGTAAGGCTTGCCCTAAGACTTTTGCTTGAGAAGGGTTATATCAAAAAACGAGTCTCTTTGAGAGATACCAGGCAGAGAATCTACGAGATTCCAAAATAGCTAGGCTTGTGATGCCGCAGTTACAAAGGCCTCAAACGAGGTTTCTGGGAAGCCTGGTCTGCTGTTAAACTCTGGATGAAACTGTACGCCTAGGTAGAACCTATGCGTTGGGATCTCTAGTATTTCCATTCTTTTTTTGTTATCGCTATGGCCTGAGAAAACCATTCCTTTTTGATTGAATAAATCCAAATATTTTTGGTTAAACTCGTATCTGTGTCTGTGTCGTCTTGTTATTGTGTTTGATTTGTAAAGCTTGAACGCAAGTGTGTTGTCTTCTACCTTGATTTCATTTGCGCCCAGTCTTAAGGAGCCGCCAAAGTTTGAAACAGATTTTTGTTCTGGCAACAAATCTATTACTGGATTTTCAGTGTTTGGTGAAATCTCTGTAGAATTTGCGTTAGACAAATTGCATACATGGCGACCAAATGCAACAGCAGCTAGTTGAAATCCAAAACATATTCCAAGATATGGAATGTTTTTTTCTCTTGCATAATTTGCAGTTTTAATAATTCCTTCAGATCCTCTTTCTCCAAATCCTCCAGGAACAAGTATTCCTTGATAAGAAGAAAGCATGTCAATATTTCCATTTAGATTTTCAGAATCAATCCAGTCAATGAC
>CAYSWR010000051.1:0-6362 GCA_964434855.1 uncultured Nitrosopumilaceae archaeon
GGATTTGAAACCTTCAATATTACCTCAAATATGTCATCAAGTGGTTTTTCATCAAAGGATGTAATGAACGTTGTAATTGTATTTGTACCAGTTGAGAGAGGATTTATGGAGATATCAAACTTTGCCGCACTTGAAAATTGCAATGTTTGATACCCAAATGAAACATTCTCTGCTTGTGCTTCTTGTACTTCGCCTGCAGGAAGTGAACTGTTTGTTAGCAATGCAACTACTCCCAGAAGTATTATTCCGATTACTGATTCTATCTTTAGCGATCTTCTAAATTTGTTATAAACAAATATTTTACCAGATTCCAGATTTTTTTCTGCTGGCTTTTGTATTCTGAATTGATTGTAACCTCCTATAGCAACCATTATGGTGCCAAGTGTAATCTTTGTAAGAATTAACTTACCATACGTTGAATCATAAAGTAATCCCACATTACTTTCTAAAAACCAAAGTAAGGTGGGACCTGTGATAATTAAAATTCCTACTGCAATTATTACCATGCTAGAAATTTTTGGTATGACTAAAAGAGAAAATTGTTCTTTTTTGTTAGACTCTAATTTAGAAAATGAAGGAATCATTACAAATGCTGCATAAATTACGCCACCAATCCATACTGAAGCAAGAAGATTGTGCGCATAATCCAATATTATTGCGGGTTCGTGCATACTTGCTGTTCCATGACCTAACATTGTTGTTGTTGAGATCAACGCAAGTGAGAATCCCAGAATTAGTAATTGTTGGATTTTTCCAATAATTACTTTTCTTTCTGCCCAGAACCATATTGCAAGCAAAATTATCGTAAGTATCATTCTTACAAGCCAAGTTGTACCAAATCCAGTCTGTATTACCTCAAAAGCTGTGGTTTGTAGTGTTATTGTCTGAACTGCAAGCATCATAATGTTTGATGCAAGAACCAAAAGCAGACCAATGCCAGTTATCTTTAAAAATAAATGAGAATGTCTTTTCTGTAAATTTTCAAAATTTTCTCTCGTGGATTTTTTTGCTTTAAGTGATCTCCAAATTAATAATGAAGAAACAACAGATCCTAAAACAACTACTTGCCCAACTAAGCCTGGAAATCTTGCTGCAGCCTCTGGAAGATATGTTGATGGTGACTCTGCCTTTTCTTTAAGAAGCGAAGGATCAATTTTAGCGGTACCAACAGAAAATACAAAAGCATCATCTACTAGATGTCCGTCAACTTTAGAAAGTACTTTGCTTGTTACTGTATACACACCGTCGTTCAATGGCTTTGTAGTAACAATAAGTGAATTCTCACCCTCAAAATATTTTGTATCTTTATTGTCTATTTGGTTTCCAGTATTATCAAGAATTCTGATTGTGCTATAATCAACTTCTACAGCTTCAGAATAACGAATCATTACTTGATTTGTTCCTACTGAAATGTTTGAAGATTGTGCAGGTTCTGTAGTTATTATAAATGGATGGGCATATGCTGATCCAAAACTGATACTAAAAACAAAAAGGATAGAAACAAAGAATAGTTTATTCACAGTTACAAGATCTTGTTATGATAATTTAAACAATTTATTACTTCTATGTATGTACCACAATTGAGCAAAGATAATAACATGTTATAGTTAGACGTTATTCATGCACAAAGTTTTCCTTTTACTTACTTTGTTTCTTTTAATTAGCGGATTTTCTTCAGCATATGCACACAAGACTGTGAATGTGGAAAATCTTGTAATCGAAGTAGGGTGGCAAGATGAATCTCCACTTGTTGGTTTTATGAATGCGATTACTTTTGAAATAAATGAAAACACATCAGATGGACAAAGTGGTGTAAAAAATGCATTCAAAAATTTGGTAGCCACAGTAAAATCTGGTGGGTTGGAAAAAACACTTGACATTGATTCTGATCCGCAGGCAGGACATTATCATTCCAAAATAATTCCTACTAGAATCGGTAGTCTTGTTGTAGAGTTAAAAGGTGACATTAATGGAATTCCAATAAATTCTGAAATTACTGTTGAAGACGTAGAAGACAAATCACTACTTGCATTTCCAGATACTACGGGTTCATCAGACCAAGATGTTGTAGCATTAAAAAATGCCATGTCTGGACTACAAAATGAGGTTACTTCGCTCAAGTCTAAGATTAGTGGACTGGATACCACGTCAGGTAACTTTAACGCAGAAACAGCTTATAACTTTGGAATATTTGGGCTTTCTCTTGGAGCAGCTGGAGTAATCTTAGCGATAGTAGCAATGATAAAAAGAAAATAAAGGTTTAGAGTTTTGGAATAACTCTACTTTTGGCAGTTACTGCAATGATGCTCACTATGCTTATTGCAAGCACTAGTGCTGCAATAGTACCAAATTCTGGAACTACTTGTAGCTCAATCACATCGCCTTTGGGACCGGTCCAAGTTGCTTCTTGATCTGGAAGTCCTAATCCGAGAATTGTTACTTGAATATCGACTGGACCATCAGAGGCTAATGCATCTGTTGTATGCATGCCTTCACCTTCATGCTCGTGTGCACCTTCTTCTGAAAGAACTTTTGTTCCATCTTGTATTGCATTTATGTCATAATTGACATGCTGAATCTTGTTTCCGTCAGCATCTGTAAAGGTCACATGTATTGACATTTCTTCACCTGTATCTGGAATGCTGGATTCAATTTCTACATTAACTGAACCGTCAGATGACATTGCATTTGCATAAGTCTCTTCCTCCTCCATATCAGTTTCTTCATCCTCCATCATTTCAGCTTGAACAGTTACAACTCCAATCATCCATGGGTGAACCATGCAGAAGTATGGGAATGTTCCAGCCTCTTCAAATGTTTTGGAAAATGTTTTTCCTGGACCAAACAAACTACTGTCAAATTCAGTGCCAACATTATCAGGATCACTTTGAAGATCTCCACTTGTAGCGGTATGTGCAGCGGAGTCTGTGTTTTTCCATGTGACTTCTCCACCTACATCAATTATTGCTTCAGCTGGATCAAAACAAGAGTTTGTTTCTTCACAACCTGGTGTTGATGAACCTGTTGCTATACTTACCTCAACTTTTGCATGATCAGCAAAAGCACTTGGTGTAATTGCAACAATTGCTGCTACAAGGGTCAAAACAACAAAGAATGAACCTATTGATTTTGACTTCATGTTGTGAGTATTTAAAACAGGCTTATAAAAAGGTGATCTTCATTTTCTGTACTATTTTCCAAATTGCCACTGAAGAAAACATTGCACCAGCTCCTGCAAGAGACAAAACCAATGCTGATGTTGAAACCATCATGAATTGTACATTTCCAATTACACTTGAAATTAATGTTATAGCTAACGTAATAGAAATTGCTGTAATTGCAATTTTAATCCTAGATCTAGAAACTTCTCTAATGGACTTTGATGCAAGACCTGCCGGCCAAAGATAGGTTGCACCAATAAGAGATGATGCCATCATACCTGATGTTAGCACTGAGATCTCACTATTTCCAACACTGGTAAGTTTTGTAATTTGTAATATGCCAAGAAGAGGTGTTATTCCTGCTTTGATAAATTCTTGTAAAATGGAATTGTTTCTTTCTACATCTGCTACTGCAGGGCTAAAAGTATAGTACACAGCATTAAATGCATTAATGAAACTTGAACCAACAGATGTTGACATTATTATATTATCTCTATATTCTCTTAGAAACTGAACTTGTGGAACAAGCTCAGAACCAAATGCTGCTGTAGCAATTAGACATCCATTTTTTGGTTGTGATGTTTTTCCAACAGTAACTGCAAATGAAGCTGTTTCTGTGGGAATTGGTTGAAACAGTATTCCTTGTACATCAACAGAAACTTTGTATTCTCCAGCTTCCTGAAATTCATATGGAATTGTAACAGAACCAATCGCAGTATGAGTTAATGGAATTCCAAATACCTGTGTATCTTTTTTTGTAACAGATATGGAGTAATCTATGTGTTCTTGAACTGTTTTTGTATTTTTGTTTATGAAATCTATTTTTAATTTAGTTTGTTCTTCTGATAGTGGATGTGCTGGAATTGTGGACAATCCTACTTGCAAAGTGCCTTTGTTAGTTAACATAATTTGTTGTTCAGATTGTTCCTGAGCATATACAGGAAATATTACCAAAGTCAACAAAATTAATGTTAGAAGAATTTTCAATACTGTATCCTCTCTTAACTACAAATAAGAATTTTGCCAGTTTTATTCTTTAATATGTATAGAAAACAAAATTTTGAATTATGAGCTTGCTTGTGGCTTTACAACATGTAATGATATGGCATGATCATCTATGAGGGCGCCTACGCCTACAGATACAGATTTTATTCTAAGTACAACTTTAGTCAAATCTTCATCTGGGATACTATACTTCTCAGCCAAAATGTTCCTTATTCTGGTTTCTGTATTTGATATCTCATTAAGTTGTGAAGGTATAGAAACATCAAGTGGTTTACGTATCATTTCTTTTGGAATCATTCCACTTCCATCCTGAATTATGTAAAATGAAATCTTGTCTACTATAACCTCATGTGGTAAAGTTGGAAGTGCATTTGCTGTATAGAACACTTGGACATCAAGAAGATTTATTTCATCTTCTGAAATATTTCTTAATATTTTACTGTTTTCAGTTCCAACCATGGAATCTAACTGAATTCTAATTATTACAAAACCCTCTACAAGCTTTTCATTGCTATTGCCAAAACCAACCAAGTCTCTTATTTGTTTACAGACTATTGCAGTAGATGTTTCTTCATCTAAGTTTTTTAAAATTGAGTTTGAGCTTGCCCCGTCATTTATTACTACATTCCAAAGTATTGTAATTGGAAAATCTTGTTTGTTGAATATGCTGATATCGCTATCATAATGACCTGGCCTTAGCGGACCTTCACTTCCAAAGACAGAACCACAAACAAATTTCGCAGTATATGTTATGTCTTTTATTGTATTCTCTACAGAACCACTACCAACAGGCGCATTAGTAAATGAAGCAGCTCCATCCTTTGGATCTTTTACTTCTACGATTTTTGGTAGTCTGTCAACCTCATAACCCAAAGGTGGTGTAACCTCAATAATGGTATAGTTTCCATCTGCTACACCTGTTATGCTGATGACTCCATCTTTTTTATCGGAGTCTTGCACCGAATTATCCTTAATTATGAAAGTACCGGTTTTTTCAAATGGATTTGGTTTTATAGAATATTCTGCGCCAGGTAGCAAACTGTTATCGGTTGTTACTGTTATTATTGTAATGGATTGAATATGTTCATATGCTAAACTTTCATTGTTTTGCGTATCAAAACTAGAAAAATAAGTAGCTAACCCGAGTACGAATACACCTAAAATAAAAGAAACTTTTTTCCAGCCATTCATTTTCTTATTTTATTTTTATTTCCCAATCATTTATACCATTAGCAAGAATCTGACTAAGAATTAAATAGAATCTTCTTAGTGTTCTCAATTATATGCATTTTATTCCAAGTAAGAACATTCCATTACTTGTAGCATTCACACTTTTTTCATTTCTAGTTGCATTCATGCCCTATGAAGCATATGGAGATGGTCTTACGATGGAAGTTCTGCCTCCAGCAAGTCTAGGTGATCGGCAAGCAAGTCTTTTCATCCAAATCAATCCACCTATTCTGACTTCTGATACTGTTCAGGATACATTTGTGAAACTTAGATTGTTTGACGCAAATAATAATCAGACAATCCAGTCCAACTCATTTTTTGTTGAAGTAAAAAAAGATGATAAACTTCTGATGAGAGAGTTGTTCTACACAAAATCCGGATTTTTAACAATTAAATTCAAACCAACCGATACGCCTGGAAAGTGGCAAGCTTACGGCGATATAGAACCAACTCTGGGAGGATGGACTGCAACTAATGACGAGGTAAGAGTGGACGCTCCAGTTTTTTTAGAAGGTGGCTTGTATCACTTTGAAATAAAATTCATTGGCGTGGATGCAGCTAAGAATATTTTCGCACAAGGTAATGAACCAACATTTAATTCTTATCTAAGTGTGGGCGATGTTTTTAAAACATTAATTAAATATCAGACCAAGTCTTATGACACTGAAATAATTTCATATTATGACAGGATAAGGGATTTTGAATTCGATGAATCAAAAAACCTAATTTCATTTTCAATGCCATTTAATTGGGATGTATCAAGGTTTGAAAATCAAAACATTTTCGTACATGAAGAAATCCAAATTCCAAAATCATTCAAAGAATTTACAGACACAAATACATTTACTGCCAAAGTAAATGGATTCCAGCTTGTTGGAAGAATGCTTGCAGTAGATCCATATTCCAAAGAAGATGCGCTCATACTGCATTATCTGATTAACAAAAACGATATCTTGGATATGGCAA
>CAYSWR010000052.1:0-6080 GCA_964434855.1 uncultured Nitrosopumilaceae archaeon
CCCGGAACCTGATTTTTGTCCAAGCTTTTTTTGGTTAAACAATTCTTCTATCTTTGGGTGTGGGTTGATTACTTTTTTGTCCCTTGAATGCATCTCAATTGTAGCTTTGTGAATCACATCAAGCCCCGTAAAATCTGCAAGCTCAAATATTCCCATGGGAAAACCTAGTCTGAACTTTACTGCAGAATCAATCTCTGTCATCGATGCACCATCTCGGTCTATCGCCCATGCAGCTTCATGTACCAGTGGAATGAATATGCGGTTTACAATAAAACCTGCAACGTCTCTTTTACACAAGACTGGTTCTTTTGAAACTGATTTTACAAAATCAATTGTTGTCTGGACTAATTCCTGTGAAGTCTTTTGACCAGGGATTACCTCAACTAGTTTCATTAGTTGCGGTGGATTAAAAAAATGAATTCCTATGACCCTCTCTGGTCTTGATGTGGTGTTTGCAATTTCTGTTATAGGTAACGTGCTTGTGTTTGACGCAAAGACAGTTTTTTCATCAGCAACCTTGTCCACCTCGGCATAAACTTTTTTCTTTAGTTCCATAATTTCTGGTACTGCTTCAATCATCAAATCACAGTTTTTTAAAGCATCAGCAAGATCAACTTTTGGAACTATTCTTGCAAGGATATCATCAGCATCTTGCTGTGAAAGTTTTTGTTTTGATACTAGCTTGTCAAGACTCCATTTTATTTTCTCCATGGCTTTATCCAAAAATTGTTGTTCCACATCTCTTAACACTACGTTATATCCAGACATGGCAGAGACTTGGGCAATCCCGTGTCCCATGATACCAGAGCCTAATACTGTGATGTTTTTTATATCCAACAAGATCTGTTGCTATGATCCCTTTTTAAATTATGATGAATCACATTCTGACTAAACTCTTTCATCAGCTATCTTCTTAAAAGACGAGAACAAAGGTACGCTAGATTTTGGACGTAGAAAAATTCACCGACGATGTATATGCGATAGCACAACGACTCTCAGAGGGAAAACCAGCTGAAGTTAAAGCAAGGATAAATTATGTTAGAGAAAAACTAATCGAACTATACCAAAAAAATCTGGTAAAAATAAATCACTCTGTTTTGGAGATAATCTGCGCGTCTAATCTTATTTCTCAAGGATATTCTATAGATATTGAAAAACCTCTCTCTGATTCTCTTGTGTGTGATGTGTTTGCAACAAAAGGTGATGGCACATTCATAATGGAAATTGAGACTGGATTTACTCCTCCTGATCATGCGTTGGATACCATTGATTACTATGTGGCAAGAATTGCAAGCAAGATTGCAAGATACAGTAAATATTGCTCCAAGTTTGGACTTGCCACGCCAGTTGTTGGAATACTGCCTGTCCCAAAATTATTTCTAAAGTCCCCAGGCGAGCGAACAGCAGACGAAATTAAAAAAATAAAAGCACTTTGTGATAGGTTTTACAAAAACCCGCCAATAGACTATGACGACATACTAAACGCAAGGTTGCACTCGATTTATCTTATTAACATAGACAAGGGATTTGCAAAACAACTTGACCCTTGTAGCTATCTTGAGCTTACCGAGAAATTACAGGAAAAAAGCGAGCTTGATCTCTGATATTACTTTATCAACATTAAAGCAATTTCTCATTTTAGAATCTAATAGCCAGTATAACATAGTATTTTGTTCCGTGTCCACGTTTTAAATATTTGACACGTTCTTTGTTATTTGAGTAAAATGAGGATTTCAAGAAATGTGGGCAAAGGAAAATACACTGTAATAGTGCACAAAGAACGCGAGGGTGGATACAGCGGTCAGTGTCTAGAGTTGCCTGGTGCCATAAGTGAAGGAGAAACCATTAAAGAATTAAAAGAAAACATGACTGATGCAATTCAATTAGTTTTACAATCTATCGAATCAAGATCTAGTAAATCTAGAAATCCTTGATCTCTTTGCCAAGATCCTCAAATAGTTGTTCGTTTTCTTTCATAAATTCTTCTATGAATTTGGTTTCGTCTTGATTCATAATGGTATGACGTTTCTTTTAACATATAAAATTATTTTTTTAAATGCCGCACTCTGAAACACTTTGCACATTACCATCGTACAATGCCAACAATGTGTCTATGTCACAATCTGTTACATAAGATGACAGATAAACAATATCATACATCAGGTCATCAGGAGAATCTGAATGAGCCAGTCCAAGAGCATGACCAAACTCGTGTCTTGTAATTGATGAAATTTGATAGAGCGGAATGTTGTCGATGTCGTATATGGTAATGTTTGATTTTACTATTTGATTATCATCTACTACATGTGTTGTTTGTCCGGAATAGCCTTCTGCATTCTTTTCATCTGTTATAGTTATTGTAATGTCAGCTTCCATGTTGTTATCGGCAACCATCTCTATTGCTGGCATGGAAAGCTTTGTCTTGTAATCTGTAGTTTCTAATGCCTCTTGCCAGCTAACATATGCTAGTGTGTCATCAAATTTTATTGTACCAAAACCTGTTATTGCTTTTTTTATACTCTTTATTTGGTCTGGTGAGAGTGGTGTCTCTTTAATTATTGATACTTGCAATGCTTTGTCATCTTGAGTTTTCCAGGGAAGAAACGTGTTTATCGAAATAAATTCACTGCCCTTTGCGTTACTTGGAAAGAAGATCAAAAGTGTCATGAAAAATATCACAATAAGGGTTATTTTCAATTATGGAAATGAGAAAAAGAAAAGGATAAAAGCATTATGCGATAGGTTTTAAATCCATCGCTGCACTGCGGGGTTAGTTTTTAAACGCCGCACGTTGAAGCGCTTTTCACATTGCCATCGTACAAGGCCAACAGTGTGTCTATATCACAATCTGTTACATAAGACGGCACTTGAACAATATCATACATTAGATCATCAGGCGAGTCTGCATGGGCTAGTCCTAATGCATGACCAAACTCGTGTCTTGTAATTGATGAAATCTGTTCACCAGTTATGTTATTGATATCATAAATGGTAACATTTGATTTTACTATCTGGTTGTCCTCTATTACATATGTTGTAAATCCAGAATAGCCTTTTGTATCCTTTGCATCTGTTATAGTTATTGTAATGTCAGCTTTATTGTTATTGTCAGTAACAATCTCTATTGTTGGCATGAAAAGCTTTGTCTTGTAATCTGATGTTGTTTCTAGTGCTTCTTGCCAGCTGACATATGTTGTGGTGTCATCAAATTTTATTGTACCATCACCTGTTATTGCTTTTTTTACATTTTCTATTTGATCTGGGGAGAGTGGTGTTTCTTTAATTATTGACACTTGTAGTATTTTATCTTGAGTCTTCCATGGAAGAAATGTGTTAATTGTTGTAAGTTCACTTCCTTTTGCGTTACTTGGGAAGAAGATCAAAAGCGCCATCAATGATATTGCAATGAGGGTTATTTTCAATTATGGAAATAAGGTATAAAAAGCAACAAATGCACGAGGACGTCTTTTGGCGAACAGACACTTCCATATTTGGAAATGAGAAAACTACAGATCTTACTCTCATATGATAAAATTACTCACGGATCAGATTCGAAATCTGTATGTCTTTGTATTTACATACAGGTTGGCCGAATTTTTTCTTGGTTTATTCTAAATTTTTATTGGATAAAACACATGAGGTGTTTTTTTGTAAAAACAAATGCTGCCAAATGTTAATAAGGCTCTGAAGACCCTGTTTTTTTGAAATGAGAAATAAGGCTGTGGTTTTTTCTGTTCTTTTAATTCTGGTAGTCTCTCTCGTACCATACTCTCTAGCAGCTCAAAACAAAGTCGACGTATTGATTGGCTTTAATGGAAAGCCAGACGACTCTGTGGTTAGAGCCTTTGGCGGAGATGTAAATCACAACTTTGCTCCATTCATAAACGTGATTGCAGCAAGCGTGCCTGAAAGAGCACTTCAAGGACTGGCTCACAATCCAAACATTGCATATGTAGAACCCGATGCCGAGGCTCACATTATGGACCATTTAAGCACTGATAATATTCTAGAATATAACAACTCATGGGGAGTTGATCACATTAGAGCTGATTCGGTGCATCCTTACAACACCGGTGATGGAATCAGAGTCTGTGTAATTGATACTGGGATAAATCGCACCCATCCTGACTTGGATGGAAACTATCTAACAGGAATTGACTATGTAAATGATGATGATAATCCAACGGATGATAATGGTCATGGAACACATGTTTCAGGTACAATAGCTGCAGAACTAGATGGTGCAGGTGTTGTTGGAGTGGCACCTAAAGCAGACTTGATTGTTGTCAAAGCATTGAACAGTGCTGGAAGTGGAAGCTGGAGCGATATTATTGCTGGAATAAAATGGTGTGCTAACAATGGCGCTAAAGTTATTTCAATGAGCCTTGGTGGTTCATCAGGATTAACTGCGCTTAAGGATGCTGTTGATACCGCTTATGCAAAAAATATTCTAGTTGTTGCAGCTGCTGGCAACAGTGGTAATAAAGCTGGAAAAAATGACAGTGTGATCTATCCTGCAAGATATGATTCTGTTATAGCTGTTGCAGCTACAGACTCATATAACAAAAGAGCTTCATGGTCAAGCACTGGACCTAAAGTTGAGATATCAGCTCCAGGTGTAAGTGTGAAATCAACAGGGCTTGGCGATGGTTACACTACCAGTACCAAAAGTGGAACGTCGATGGCAACACCTCATGTTAGCGGTGTTGCTGCATTGATATGGAAGAGCAATCCCAACTTGTCAAGTGGAGATGTAAGAAACATTCTTGACAATACTGCACAACAGATTGGTACAGCTGATAGGGATAATCTCTACGGATATGGTTTGGTGAGAGCAGATCTGGCAGTACCATAAACTCGTCAAGATTTAGAACAAATTTTTTCCAAAAAAGTTACATCGCATAAAAACCCATACCTGATTTTTGACTGTGAATATGCTGTCAATATTTTTAGTTCCAACTTTGGTAGACATCACTTTTATAGTGTTTTTTCATATTTGAGCATTGATTGTGGATAAATGGTAGATAGTAATTACAAAATGTCACTCTTAGTTATAGCAGTGTTACTCTTAACTAGCATCGCGGTTGCAATTATTTCATTAACATTTCCAAGTGCATATGCTATTTCTCCACAAGGAAACAAACCTGGAAAGGTTGAAGATCTTACCCTGGTTTTTTCTTCAAACCAAGTAACACTAGACTGGATTGAGCCAGACAATAATGGCTCTCCTATCATTGGGTATAAAATAGAATCACAAAAACCCATGAATCAAGGATTTACCACTGTAAAAATTACTGATGATACAGAAACATTTTTTGTAATTACGGGATTAGACCCATCTACAACTTATAATTTCAAAGTTAGTGCTATCAACGCTATAGGTATTGGTCCTGCATCAAACGAGAGAGGAGGATCTACTCTTGCCCCGACTCGCTCAATTACCATAATAAAAGATACAGTTCCAGATGATCCACAAGACTTTGACTTTACTACTATAGGTACCGGCCTTAGCTCATTTAGCCTAGTTGACGACGGTGGTGATACATTAAACACACAGACATTTACTGGCCTTGGGCTTCGTACATATACAATAACAGAAGATGCTGTAAACGGTTTTGTTGTTACAGATATCACATGTGTTGATAATGGCGCTACTATAACTAAAGATATTCCAAATCGAACTGTTAAAATTAAATTAAACGAACATGATACACCTGTTTGCACTTTTACTAACACTCAACAACAACAAGGCACTGGCACCATCATAGTTGAGAAACAGACCAATCCAAATGGAGCAGCTGGCTCTTTTACATTTACTGGCACTGCAGATGGTGCAATATCTGACGGAGAACAAATTAGAGTTGAAGATCTTCTTCCAGGTCGGTACACTTCAACAGAATCTAACCCAGGTCAAACATTTGATCTTACATCAATCATATGTGATGATGCCAACAGCTCAGGCAATATCAATAACAGAAGAGCTACATTTAACGTAGAAGGAGGAGAGACTGTCACATGCACTTTCACCAACACGCAACAACAAGTCACTGGCCGAACAATTACAATAATAAAAGATACAG
>CAYSWR010000053.1:0-5913 GCA_964434855.1 uncultured Nitrosopumilaceae archaeon
GGGTTAGTTTCTAACTAACGAAGGTCGCAGTGTAACTTTTATCTTATAGGCAGTAAGGATTTCTTTGCATCTGTTTCTAATAGTGACTTCGGTGATTCCTGCTATGCTTGATACATCTCTTTGCAACATGCTTTGTCCAAGCAGGATTGAAGATATGTAGAGATACGCAGCAGCAAGTCCGTTTGGAGCTTTACCATCTGCAATGCTATGATCTTGCGTTTTTTGTGCTATCTCAGCAGCAAGTCTCTCAACGCGTACCTCAATCTTTGCCAGATTTGCAATCTTTGAGATGTACTTGTCTAAAGTGACCACAGGTGCAGTTGTTGTACCAAGCTCCATTACGAGCATTCTATAGTATTTTGCTGTCAGTTTTACATTCATGTCAAGTTCCTTGGAGCTTCCAGTTGCAGCACAGATCTCGTTTAGTGATCTTACCACATCACATTGTTTGCAGGCCATGTATATGGTAGCTGCAGACATGCATGTAACAGATTTTCCTTTCGCTTCAAACTGATTTTCAAAATTCCTGTAGATCATCGATGCACTCTCTAGCACATTTTTTGACAGTGATAGCGCTTGGCAGGTCTCTCCTATCTTTTGTAAAATATTTGCAAGCCTTCTCTCCCTTGGAGAAGAAACTCTTATTCGAGTCTGCCACTTGCGCAAATTGTACATCTGGTTTGCTACTTCAACGTTTATTGTCTTTCCACTATAGTCCTTTGTGCCCATTGCGATTTCAGTTCTAATTCCCAAGTCATGTTGGGAATAAGTTGTCTGCCCAGTTGCTCTTGAGGCTTTCATCCTTTCTTCAGGATTTGAAGCTCGTGATTCTGGACCAGAGTCTGACATTTGTTCCATTGCAACCAAACCGCAGCCAGAACAAATTTTTTCTCCATTATGAATGTCATCAATTAAAGAAGACTGACATTCTGGACAGTGTGTTTGGTATTCTATTGTGTTCATCTTTTTCTTCCCCTGAATCGTTTTGGTCTTACTGCAGGGGATTCTTTATCCATGAAAATTTTTTTTCCGATATATTTTTGGATATTATTTGTTAGCGGAGTCGCAGACGCATAAGGTGCATCTACAGGACCTATCATTTCTGTTACCATTGCAATTTTTCTACCAGCTTCATCAACTAATAGTTGGCCATCACGTACTGTTGTTGTCAATCTGATTATGACCCTGCCACTACTGGCCAAATGCAAAACTTCGCCTACCCCCTGCAATTATTTTCTCAAACTAAATACCATTATCAATAGAGTTCTGTCAACTTTACTTTAGCTACAGCTAGAAGAGCTATTTACTTTGACTGTTTTGCCCTTTTTGCAACCAGTTTTTCTGAAATCTTTGCTATTGCTTTGGACTTTGACATTCCTTTTGGCAAAATTATATACCCTGATCTAACAAACGGCCTTCTTGGAAATCTGACCTGATCATTTTCTTCCTTTAGCTCAAAACCTGCAGCCTTTGCAGCCTCGGATAATTCTTTTAGTGAAGGATCAAAAACACTTTTTTCTTTTGAAACTCTCCTACCCATTTTTTTTGGTAATGTTTTGTTAAAATAATCAAGCCAGACTACGACATGTTCGTAATCTTTCATGGTATCACTTTATTAAAATTGCATTAACTACGCCGCTTTGACCAGGTCTTGATACTACTCTGCATTGACCGTCTTCTGTTTCTAGTATGGCGCCCTTTGAAATGACACCGCGTCTTTCATAGTCTTTGTTTGATGGGTTTTTCAAAACTTTCAAAATTTTTGTCTTCTTTACTTTTTGTCCTGGAACAGCCAGATTAACAAAATCGGCTGTCTTCAAAGAAGTCTTTGAATTTTTGCCACGCACCTTTCGTGTTATGGTTTCTTGTTGACCTGATAAAGTTTCCACAGGATATCTGTCGATCTCATATTTTCTTCTAGTTCTAAGTGGATACCTTTTTCCACCAGTTATCTTACTTGTTGCGAGGTTCTCGACTGACTTCTTCACATCTTGTCCATTAAATGACTCTAATTTATACTATGATCAGTTTTGTATTTCTATAATTATAATATGATGAATTTACTGAAATTTTTCTAAAGTCATACAGTCGGACTGGCCGGCGTTGCAGATTCTGGAGTCTGTATTGGTTGTGGTACATTTCGTACCTTGGAAAAAAGCTTCTGTCTGAGCGCGTCTTTGCCACCTTGTACTCCAAAATACTTTTGGAATTTTTCAGCGGTAGTATAGATTTTAATTCTTCCCACATTTTGGTGCTCGATATAACCAAGCTGATTCAGGTGCCTTAGGTGCATATACACACCAGAACCTCGTATCTCGACTAGCTGTTTTGAGGAAATGGGTTCCATGTAAGCAATGTATGACAACGTCTTCAATGTCGCATTAGGCAGTAGTGGCTTTGAGGCATATTTTCTAATTATGGTGTTATATTCAGGCTTGAGCTGAAAAACATATGATCCGTCAGGAAGGGTTGCAACCTCGATTGCCTTAAACGCAGACTTTGTCCTTTTTGCTAGATTTGTCATTAAAGCTAATGTCTTGCTTCGTGATTCCGTTCCAGACGCCCTGATTAGCTCTTCAATAGAAAGTGGTCTGCCAGCGGAATAAAGCGCAGCTTCAAGCCTTGCGCTTGCTTCCGCGTCACTTTCTATCTTACCCATTTACAAAAAACTGTGTCAAAATGTACTTAAAAGAATCCTTTACCGGTAGTTGATCATGTTGTAAATTTCTCTTTTACCAAAGATATGTTGATGTCATTTTCTAGCTGTTCAAGTTCGACTTTTTCATCTCTTGCAAGGAAAAGTATGGCAAAAAAGCATCTTACAACATCAATTGTTTCAAGCTCAGAAACTATCATTCTAAAGGAACCAATTCCTGCAGAACGTATCTTGTTGACAATAAGCTCTTCATACTGACCAATTATTTTTTCAAGACCTATGAAATAATCATTAAAGTCAGGAACCTCTACTGGCTCAAACTGCATCTGCCTCCTACTTGAGCGTGGATTTGCAATTGTTCCTATCAGATTCTCAAGTACGCTGAGAAGCTCATCAAGTGTAACGGGATATGTAGCCTCATGCCTGTAAGGCATGTCTATGGTTTCTACGTCAATGTCTAATCTTTGCCTGAGTGGCTTTTTTTCCATTGCTGCCCTTTGAAGCGCAAATATGCTTTCTACTTTCATTCTGTGTATCATTGCAGAAGAAAGGGCGGCAATTCCTGCAACACGAAGATCTTTCTTTCCCGTTTGATTTAGAATTGTAATCAAAAGTTCCAAAATTCGTATTATATCAATAGTCCAAACATCTTTTTTTGCGACATCTACTGGATTAAAAAGTACATTGATTGGAGGCTGTGAAATGCCCGCATTAGGGTTTTCTTGACTCACTAATGTAAAACATTTTTTTGTTTATAATATCTAACCGCTCTATTTTTTTCCCGGAGCTAGTCAACAATGGATGATTTATCAGTCCTACCTGAGCCTTATATCCAAAAAATTCCAATTGCATTTCATGATTGAAATACATGTTGAATGTCCAAACTGCAAAAGTGATAGTCTGTTTTATGACAGATATGAAGCTCCATGGAAGATCTTAAAACCGTGCAGTTGGCTATACTGCAAACGATGCAAGTATCAAATTGACATGGAGAAGTTCAAAAAATCACTATTCTGTGCATGACAGTCAACTTATATTATTAGACAAAAAACAATACTCCGTTGAAAGCGGCTCAGATTGTTACCCCAAAAGAACCACTACAACTCAAAGATTTGGAAATTCCAAAACCAAACGAATCCGAAGTCGTAGTAAAGGTCAAGGCTGTGGGGGTCTGTCATAGTGACTTGCACCTGTGGGATGGAGGATATGATGCAGGTTCTGGCTCATTTATGAAGGCAACAGACCGAGGTGTCAAATTTCCTGTTACTCCAGGTCATGAAGTAGTAGGAACTGTAACTCAAATAGGAAGTTCTGTAAAAGAGTTTAAAATCGGAGACGAAATTCTTGTATATCCTTGGATAGGGTGTGGTGTGTGTCCTGCATGCAAAGCAGAAAACGAGAATCTCTGTGATGCCCCGCGATCACTTGGTGTTTTTCAAAATGGTGGATACGCAGAATACGTATTGATACCGCATTTCAAATACTTGATCAAAATAACAGGCATTGATCTGGAAGGTGCCGCATCTCTTGCATGTTCTGGACTGACTGCATTTACTGCTGTAAAAAAAGCCAATGTAAACTCTGGAGAGTTTCTTGTTATCATTGGAGCTGGTGGGCTTGGACTGATGAGTATTCAAATTGCAAAGGCAATTACAAAAGCTACTATCATCTGCGCAGATCTGGATGACAACAAACTTGCTGCTGCAAAAAAACTTGGTGCAGATCATACAATAAATTCAAAAGATCCAGAAGCTGTACAAAAAATAATTTCTATTTGTAATAACAAGGGATCTGAATGTGTTATTGACTTTGTCAATGCTCCGCCAACAGTAAAAATGGGTCTTGCACTCTTGCGAAAACGTGGCAATCTGATTCTTGTTGGATTATTTGGAGGCTCTGCAGAAATTGTCCTTCCAACAATTCCACTAAAAGCGATCACAATTCAAGGAGCATATACTGGAAACTTTAAAAGTCTCCTGGAATTGGTTGAACTTGCAAAAAAAGGTGTGATAAATCCAATAATATCAAAAAGATACTCGCTTGGTGATGTAAACACTGCATTGGGTGATCTAAAACAAGGAAAAATTATTGGCCGTGCAGTGATAAACCCATAAATTGTATATCTGATAAATTATTCTTCAAATTCTTAATTATATTACATCAGAAATCGTTTTTTGCAACTATTCATGAAATCTGTTTCTCGAAAATTTAAATAAAAGATTAGCAATTAATTTACGTGAGCAAAATAATTTCTTCTGCCTCAGATGTGGGCGCCCTTTTGGCAATGCCAATTGACAAAATAATGGAAACTGATGCAGTGATAATGGAAGGAGACAAGACTGTCTTAGATGCAATAAATCAAATGCAAGAAAAAAATGCCAAAGTTGTTCTAGTTTCGCATCAGGGCGAAGCAATAGGAATAGTTAGTAAATCAGATATACTGTTTAAGGCAGCTGCAAAAAACCTGTCACTAAACAAAGTAAAACTGCGAGAAATAATGTCTAGTCCAGTTTACAGTCTCCCACCACATTCAACTCTACAAGATGCACTAAACTACATGGACAAATATGACATAAAGCAGATAATTGTAAGCACCGGTTCTACTATTTTGGGAATTATGAATCGTGCAAGCATCTATGAAAATTTGCAGAAAGCATCCATATCAACAGTAGAATCTCTTACTGAAGGTGCTCCAATGTGTATCATAAATCCAAACGCGGTCAAATACGTAAAGGACTTGAGTACTGCAAAGGCTGTCTGTCCTTACTGTGAATCTCCATTTGATGACAAGAATTCTCTCTCTAAACACATAGATAGACTACATGGCGGAGCTGGTCTTTTAGAAGGGGATACGCGACAATTTTAAATTAAAAATAAAAACAAACTTTTTTTATTCTGTTACAAACATCAAGACTTGCATTTCTAAGCTCTGCAATTTCGTTTGGAGTTCTTGCATTTTTATTTAAAGCAGCAATAATTTTTTTGATCTACTATATCTAAATTTGATCAACTTTAGTCTAACATTGATTCTATACTATTTTATTGAATTTTATGTTATGGTCCCACGCGCAGGACTTGAACCTGCGACAACCCGGTTTCTGTAAGCCTGATAGGCTGACATCAGTTAGCCAAAAGCCAACCACTACAGCCGGAAGCTCTACCAGGCTGAGCTAGCGTGGGACAATTTCACCTCGTATTTTCGTATTAAATAACTATCGATAATTAGTTTCAAGTTTGAAAGAATTAATCAATTTCAT
>CAYSWR010000054.1:0-5653 GCA_964434855.1 uncultured Nitrosopumilaceae archaeon
TCAACATCTGTCTTTGTAACCCACTGGAACTTCTTTTGAAGAGCTGAAGTGTAAAGCTTCTCCCACTCTAATCCAACTTGATCAGTCCATGCTTTGAATACTCTAGGATCGATGTAGTTTCTAAGTGAAGTTCCCAAGTTGTAGTCCCTTGTTTTCTCTGTTAGCTCTATTGTAAGCTTCATTTTCTCCTCTCGAAGCTTTAGTTTTTCTTTTTGTTTTTCAGTCTTTGGAGATGTCCCCTTTAGTTTTTTTAAGGCATCTCTCTTTTTCTGTAACGATTCTTCAAAGCTCTTTGGAATCGTTCTCTTGTGGTTACAGGTAATGGCAGCCTCTAGATTTGCTAGCTTGGCATGATAAATCTTAAGATTTTCTGACTTTGAGTCCAAATCATTGACTTTTTTGAGATAGTCTGTAACTATTGAAGTAGCTAGGTAAGTTCTAAAGACTTTGGCAGTTAATCCTTTTACTATCTTCCCAAGAAATTCATTTACATGCCTTGATGTGATGTCATGAAAAATTTGCTCGTCTGGTTTTTTCTTTTCGGTAAACTTTTTCAGGTTATCATATAGTGTCTTGTCCTGACCTCTTATGACAAGTGTTTTTTGCAATCGTACACTGTCCTTTCCAAGAAAATCAAACTCTATCGCATCTGGTTTTAACTTGATGTGCTCTACTCTTAGTGTAGTTGCACCCACCGTATCTGCCTCATCAGGATCTTTTTCATCTCCTACCCTCATCGCAGTTTTAAAAATCAAATAACATACTGTGGCAACTCTTCTTACTTTCTCATCACGATCTGTCATCTCTTCTACAACCTTATTCAATACTTTGTCAATATGCTCTGAAAGCTTTATTGCTTTGTCATACTTCATTTTGTCTCGCTCTTGTTTTAGATCGGATGTATCAGAAAGCCACACATACTTGCGTTTTTGTGTAAGATAGTCTTCCCAGCTTGCAAGCCACATAAAATCTGGTTCATGAATTATCTTTCCCCAGTTCCCTTCTGGTACTTTGGCTTCTTTGCCCAAGTTTAACGTCACATCTTTTTGAGTAATTCTTGGTTTCCACCTTCCTCTCAAGGGGTGGTCGCCTCTGCCTATGAAAAGACCAGGAGGCTCTGCCATCCAGTTAGCCACATCGACTTGTTTTCCGTCAATTATTGCCACGCCGTACTTGGCCTTCATTTTTTCTTTGATTTCTTTTCGTTGTATAGCAATTTTCTTTTTATGTTCTTTATCTAACATTAATTTAGAATCCTTTTCTTTGTCTACTACTTTGTTTGCTTCAGAAAAATCAATATCAGAAAGTAAAATGCCTTTGTATTTTTCAGGAAGGACCTTTACAAAGTCTTCTAGGAAGTTTTTACAAAAGACCTTATCCTGAACATAAGGCGTATCTTTTTTCTTTGCCCACTGGTAGACCATCTCCTCCTGTTCCAAATTCAATGGTATTTTTTCTCCCCTGATCTTGATAGTTATCCCCTTTGACTCAAAGTATGGGGGAAAAGCTATACCATTATGTTGCAAAGTTTTCCATTTCATTTTGAAATATCACCAATTCAGTGTGCCTAAATCTGTTGACTTTGATAAAAATTGACTGTGCATGTATATCAACCTAACCACTTACTTGCGCTATGGAATCTATAGGTTACAGATTGGATTAATCCCGATATTGGTTAATAGTTTATTGAAAAAATACGAATTAGTATATTTTAGGAGCTAAAAAGCTCTTTTTTGATATAATTTTCAAACTCTAGATCTGTCTTTGTTTTTTTTGCTTCTAAAAACATGACAGCATCATTTCCTACTATATACCTTGGAAGAGGATTCTCAGACTTGATTGCTTTGATTATGGTTCTTGCAACCTCTTGTGGAGGGGTACCCATCTCAGCCATCATGGATATGCCCATGATAACCTTGTCTGTTATGTCTTTATAGGCCGAGTCTGGTTTCATTGATTTTTTCATAGACGACATGAAATTTGTCTTTATGACTCCAGGCTCTATGATTATTGTATTGATTCCAAATGGAGAAAGCTCGTATCGCATTGACTCACTTAGTCCCTCTAGCGCAAACTTTGAGCTAATATAAGCTGGAGAAACAGGAAATCCTATTCTGCCTGCAACCGAACTAACATTTACAATTATTCCTGATTTTTGTTTACGCATTATGGGAATGACTGCTTGCAATGTTCTTACTATTCCAAAAAAGTTTGTTTCAAACTGTGCCTTTAGATCATCCATAGAAAGATCTTCTAAGCAACCAAAGAGACCATAACCTGCATTATTTACTAAAACATCGATCCTGTTTCTTTCTTTCATTATTTTGTTTATTGCGGCTTGGACAGTTTCGTCTTTGTCAACATCAAGCTCAATTACTTCTAATTTCAAATTTTCTTTCTTTGCAATTTCTTTTATCTGATTTCCTTTTTTTGTATCTCGCATTGTTGCATATGTGTAATATCCTTCTCGTGCCAAAGCTAACGCAGTTTCAAAACCGATGCCACTTGAACTGCCAGTTACTATTGCAATTTTTTCCATGACAGAGATCAGAAAGTGGGATTAATAATTTGTATTGTTGAAATTCTTTTTTTTCACTAAACCAGCGGTTTATCGCCTTCTACAGGTTCTGAAACTTCGGTTATTTCACCATCATTTATTCTCTGTAAAACTTCGGCAGAAGCAAGTTTGTGAAGGTATTCGTTGTTATTTCCACACCTGTAAGAAAATGTACACCGAGGGCATCCTGCCTCATTTTTACAAGGACACTCTTTTACTATGTGAAGACTACGCTCAAAGGCCCTTTCTAACCTATCATAAAGTGCCTTGCTTGCCCCGCTTCCCCCTATTGCAGAATCATAAACAAAGATGAGGCCCGATGTTCCAAGAGATATGCCGCCTAGGTCTTGTGAGACACCACCTGTTATCATATTGCTTCCTTCTATGATGACATGTTCTGTTGCATGATATGCACTTGCTTCCACATATTCTTCGTTTTCTGCTTTCTTGATTTGATTTGTTGGTCTTGGAGCTTTGAAAACGATTCCCTTTGTAACAAAATCATAGTCTAATGGTCTTTCCAAAAGAACTCTTTGTCCTTGTGTGACTTCATAGCCAAGTTCAATGTTGACATAACCATAGACTCGCTTTTGTATGTGTAACTTGCAAAACGCAACTTCTACGCCATTTGCTTTTCTTTTTTCATAAACCGTTTCAATTGTTGGCCACTCTTCTGTAAGTGCCCTAGTGTAATATGGATAATCTCTTGGGAGATATTCTAATTTTGCATACATTTTTTCAGGATAGCCAAGTTCTCTTACTTTGTAACGTGTTCCTGCCAGAAAATAAACTGCTGATTCGTGAAGCTCCTCAAGTGCAATTGGAAGGACTCGCTCGCCAACTTTTTTTCCATTCAAAATTATATCAATTGATTTTCCAATTCCTCTGATGCTATAGTCATTTAACAAAGATTCAATCTGTGTATAATTTGGAACGTATCTGTTTTCAATTATGACAAGATTTCCTGCAGCTACATGCCTTTCAATTATTTCCAAGTGTTCTTTTAGCTCGTGTTTTACAATTGGCTTGTCAGCTGCCATTGCAAGAACTTGGAACTCTTCAACAAAGGGATTTTTTGGATCAATGTAACTCTTCTCTACGTCCTCAAAGTAGTCCTCTGGATGATTTTTGTAATATTGTGAGATGGGGTCATTTCCAAGCACCAAAAATGCATAGCCGTTCTGACCCTTTCTTGCTGCCCTTCCTATTCGCTGTACTAGCCTGTTTACAGGAATCGTAGATGAAATTACTCCATCGACATCACCCACATCTATCCCAAGTTCAAGTGTTGGCGTTGCAGAAATTGCCATCAGTGTATCATTTTTGAATGCGTTTTCAACTGATCTTCGATAATTTGCCATAAGGCCTGCTCTGTGAACCTTGATGTCCACTTTTTGTTTTCTAGCTTGCATTGCCAAAAGCTCTGAGTTTAGATGCGAATTACTAAAGACAAGCGTCTTGTGTTTTTTTGATGTTAGTTTTTTTACAATCTCTACCATCAAAGCGCGTTGGGTTCTAAGTGATGGAAAAAGCATACTAAAATCTGTCTTGCCTTTTTTTCCAGAACCTGATACTAATTTCATTTGTACACCAAAGAGCTGCTCACAAAATGGCAACGCATTATCAAGTGTTGCAGAAGATGCGATGATTTGCATATTTTGACATATTCTTTTTAGTCTCTTGATGATGTAATGCACGTTTGATCCAAATATTCCAGAATAAACATGAGCTTCATCTACAACAAGAAATTTTATTGTATTTAGCAAAGTGGCAAACTTGCTTCGATGCCATAAATGATAATGAATCACATCAAAATTTGTGATTATTATCTGTGGAGGATTTTCAAATATTTTTTGTCTGTCTGATGTTTTTGTATCTCCATCAAAGACAGCTACTTCTATTCCAAGTCTGTCTGCTATTTCTTTTATCTTTGGCAGTTGATCCTTTGAGAGAGATTTAGTAGGATATACAAAAAGTGCCAAAATTCTACCTTTGGAATTCTCATCAAGAATTTTTTGTATGATGGGCACAACAAACGCTTCTGTTTTACCTGATGCGGTGGGCGCAGTAATGACTACATTATTTCCGCGCATTATCTCAAGTATTGCATCTTCTTGGAATTTGTAAAATTGTTCAATCCCTTTTTCTTCTAAAACTTTTGTAATGTTTTCATCCAAACCCAATTCCATGACTTTGTTTCCCATCTTGGGTTCTGGCTCAGAAAGTGTCCTAAAATGTGAAACAAAGTGTTTTCTTGAAAACAAAATCGAACTCGTCAGTTCATCAAGTTTAGCATCTCCTATCATTTTTTTTATCTCATTTTCACTTTGTACTATTCCTTCCTGCTCAAGTGCAGTCTGCATTTTTTTCCTAGTCAGAACTTTGCCATCGTCAAACCTAGTCAGAAAATCAAGATATGCTTCATCTGTGTTTTTCTTATAATCAACAATGTCTTCTAATCCACAACTAGAACATCCAAACATGATCTTCTGATTGAATGTTTTTTGCATTTCCATCCTTGCTTTGCATTTAGGACAAGAGTACATTACACAATGAGATGTTTTATGATGGATTTAATTTTTGGTTGACTGGATTCTTATCTCAGGTTAAACCTTTAAGCAACGAATCTAAATTTGACATGTTGAAAGCGCTTGTTACTGGTGCGACAGGCTTTATTGGCTCCAAGCTTGTCACAAAACTTGTTGATAGAGGAGTTTCAGTTACATGTCTAGTCCGTTCAGGAAGTATTTCAAATCCTGCAGTAAAGACAGTAAATGGCGATCTTACATATCCTGATTTTATACTTCCTGATGAAAAATATGATGTAGTGTACCATCTTGCTGCAGTTTGGCCAGGTGAAAAAGACAAGAAAAAAGCAAGAACAGTCAACTATGACGGTTCTGTAAATTTATTCACTATGATAAAAGAAAAGGCAAAGTTTCTTGTATATGTATCAGGCCTTGGAGTTTTTGGTGATCCTAAAAATACAGTTGATGAAAATTCTCCACTACAACCACATACAGATTATGCAAAGACAAGGCTTGAAGCACAAAAGTTTCTAGAGTCTGGCTGTAAGGAAAATGCAATAGAGTTTAG
>CAYSWR010000055.1:0-5453 GCA_964434855.1 uncultured Nitrosopumilaceae archaeon
AAAAATTCTAGCGGAACTTGAAATTAAATCTGTTCTAATGAGTACACTGACAATCTACAAGTTTAGTATCAAAGGCGCAGTCATGTGGACCTTCTGATGCAGCATCTATTGGAATCTTTTTCATACATTCCCCATGTCGTCCCTTTTTGCAAAACCAACAGACTTTGTCATTGTGAGATTTTGATTCCATGCTTTTTCCTTTTTTTTAAAATACTGTTACATCGCCTGGAGCAGGTGACTGGTCGTGTTTGTTTTGATGGTATTCAATAAAGTCCTTGTGTGCCGTTTCTTGGTGCTTTCGCAGCTCTTCAATGTTCTCAAATATGTTCTCACATAGATAGCATTTGGGTTTGTGCTGATCTACCATTGATAGAATCATGCATGTTAATGATGATTTGATATAATTGAATCTTTCATGTTGGATTGATAAAGTATGTAATTTAGATAGGTGTAAGCCACTTTGAGAACCGTCTATCTTTTCCGGATACAACATCCGTGAAGATCTTATGAAGCTTGAGAGTCACCCTGCCTGGATTGCCGTCACCTATGGCTTTGTCATCAATCTCTGTAACTGGTTTTATCTCAGAGGCAGTTCCAGTCATAAATACCTCATCTGCTGCAAATAGTTCCTTTAGATTACAATTCTTTTCTGTAATAGATAATTTTTCGGCCTTTGCTATCTTTATGACACTATCTCTAGTTATGCCTGGTAATATACCGGCACTCAAAGGAGGAGTAATTATTTTGCCATCATTTACTAGAAATATATTTTCTGCACTTCCCTCAGCTACATTGTTATCATAATTGAGCATTATTGATTCGTCATAACCGTCGCTCAATGCCTCGACTCTGGCAAGTGCTGCATTTGCATAGTTTGAAGCTGCCTTTGCCTGCATAGGCTGTGATCTAGAATCAATCCTTAACCACCTTGAAACTTTGCACCGCGTTCCGCGAATTTTTCCTGCCTTTGTATATTCTTGCAATGCTTCAACACATGCTATGGCAACATCAATCTTGTTTGCAGTTGGTGTTAATCCTAGCATACCATAACCATAGTATGCTATTGGTCTAATGTAGCACTCCTTCATAGTACTTTTTCTAACTGTCTGTATTATGGCATCAGAAATTTGTTTTTTAGAATATGGTATCTTCATTGAATACATTTTAGCTGATCTAAATAACCTGTCAACATGTTCTGGTAAACGAAATATCATAGAACCTTTTGGTGTATTGTAACATCTAATTCCTTCAAAGACTGCTGTGGAATAATGCAACGCATGAGTAAGCACGTGCACTTTGGCATTCTTAAACGGTACAAGTTTGCCATTCATCCATATCTTGCCTTGCTCTTTCATAAGAAAACTCAGCAAGTATGGTAATTTAAAGAATTAATCAAAATATATAATTTCAAACGCAAGAATCTCAAACATACTAATATCGTATGAGATACAACTGAGAAACATGGAACCAATATTGTCTTTCACAGCTGTTGCACTGTTAGTTATTGGTTTGATAGGGCAGGGCTTTGAGCTACGAAAAATTAAGGCATCTATAACAAAAGACGAGGACTTGACGTCAAAAAACATGTTTACTAACAAAAGAAATTTGAAATGGTATGTAATAATTGGCGCAGGCCTAGTTCTGTTATACGCAGGAAGACAGTTCTCCTAGATGATCTATATAGATCAGGTCTAAATATTGCCTCTACATATACTACAATAGCGCGTGTTTTGGGTAACGCCGGACTGATTCTAGATAAGAGGTCCAAGAACAAACCCTAATTTGACTTCTATAGGTAAAGACCTGTAGGGGTCAAATGTTATGATGATTTTGTTTTATACAAATGTGATCTCTGATCTTTCTGCATGAACTGCACGAATAGCTCTTTCTATGTTGTCTGAAGCATCTTCTATGACTATGATAATTCTTGATGTTTCTTCTTGCGCATCCATGTTTAAGATGTTAAGTCCTGCTTCGCCTACTCTGGAGCTTGCTTTTGACGCAATTTGTTGCACACGCCACATCTCGTCTCCGATCAAAGTGATTACTCCTCTATTGTAGGTTATAGTGGCCAGGGAATCAAATGCCAGTATGTGTCTTTCATTTCGTTTTACATAATCTGCATCAAGGAACAATATTCTTGTAAATTCTATGTCGTCTTTTGTGTATGGTGACAATACCACAAACTCGCTGTATCTTTTTTCTTTTTCAAGTGAATCAAACAGGCTTTGTGCAGCTACACTTTCTATTCGTAGGATTGCGCAGTTTTTCTTTCCTGTTACTATCTTAAGGGGATGTCCATCTTTGTCAGGCGGCCTTCTTTCTATTGTTGTAATCTTTGATGGATTATTCATGTCAGTGATTATTATGGGTATGTCCACACCATTTTCCACTATTTCTTTGATGGCGATAGGATCAAGGATCTTCATGCCAAACATTCCTGCAGTTCTTGCTTCGTTATATGAGAGATGTGTGATGTCTTCTAATTCGTCTTTTACTACTCTTGGATCGGCAGAAAGTACCGCACCGTCCTTTTCAAAATCTATTCTTATATTGTATTTTTTGTTAAACAATATACCAAGATCTGCAGCCGTTCTGTCAGAACCGCCCCTTTCATATGTGGTTTCCAAGCCGTCAACGGTTTTTCCAATGAATCCTCCTATTGACAATACATCATTTTTTTCTAATAATATTTCAACTGATTCTATATTTTGAGCAGACTCTGATGCAAGAAAGTTTGCAGATTCAATGTTATTGTCAGTTATTATGGGCCATATATCAAACCCTATTACATCAGATTTTATGCCACTACTTTTTAGAACGTAGTTCATTACATATGACATCAGGATCTCTCCTGAATAAGCAAGTGTACTTGATCTGATTACATTCGCAAACTCTTTTTTTTGTAAAGCTTGCTTGATGGCTGTGGCTGCTTTTTCTAAAAAGGAATCAATTGTTTTCTTACATTCGTCTTGGTATTTCTTATCTACAAATTCAAGTATCTTCTGATATGGTTTTCTTAGACTCTCAACACCCGCATCTTCTCCTTCTTGTGCTTTTTGGCCAATCATGATTGCAATATCAGTAAGTGATCGTTGTTTACCTTCATGTAATGTAAGTGGAGCAGAAAAGACAGCTATTACCTTTGCATCTTTTTTTAATTCGTTTATTCTTTTGATTATAATCGGGATTAGTTTACCATCTATTCCTATGGCGCTACCTCCAAACTTAGCAACTGCTAGATTTTTCAAAACTTGGATACAACTCTCAAAATCCTAGTATAAAGCATTGGGTGAAAATACGGTTCAATACAGCGAATTGAGATCGTGGTAAGGTTTTCTCTCATCATTTAGAATAACTTATGCGTATTCCTTAATATCTTGAAGATAAAGTTAATTCCATGATTCCAAATCGAGACTTTTTTGAAGAGGAACAACCAAACGAGATTCAACGCGGTGAGCTTTTCAAGGACAATAATACCAATCACATTTTACAGTTTGTTCCAGGTGTAGGATTGGTACACAATGAATCCTTTTGCAAAGAAATAACAGGATGTATTAATTTTCAGCAAAACAACTGAATCACAAAAATTTCTTTATAATATTGGCAGCTTTTTGTGCTCCATCACACATTTTGGGATCTCTTTTTTCATTAATTTTAGTAGGAATTAAAGATTCTAGACGGTCAAGATCTTCAAAGGAAAAACCTGCTTTCTTTGCATTCGCTTCCTGTTCAAAATGTCCTTTGATTGGAATAAAGATTCCCGGTGTCCCATAAGATTCAGCTTCATCGATAGTGGATTTACCAGCTAGAGAAATAATCAGATCTGCCGCATAGATGATTTCATGTAAATTATTTACAAAGCCAAGATCTCGTATGCCTTCCCCTGAAATTTTCAAAGCTGGGCCAGAAACAATTAGCATGTCTGCATCAAGGTTTAGTTTTTTGTAAACTTGAATTGCTTTCTCTATTAAAAATTGCCCTGCACTGGTACCACCTATGCTAATTACAATTGTTTTTCTATCAAAAGAAAATCTCTTTCTAAGTTCTTCCCTAGAATAAAGAATCTTTCTAACTATTGGACCTACCCTGATGATGTTGTCCTCATCAGATCCATCTTCTGGTAAAATGATGACATCACATTTTTTCATTATCTCTTTCATTGATTTATTCATCTTTTTTTCTATGAATGAACCGATGCCTTTGGCAAAGTTTGTCTCAAGAATATCAGTAATCAGTACTGTTTTCAGTTTTTTTTCCTGAGCTATAGTCAAAGACGCAAAATCCTCATCACTCACAATCAGTTTTGGTCTTTCCTTTTCTATTATATCTGATGAAATATCTTTACATTTTTTATAATATGAATAATACCTGAAAAGCCACCTCAATGGATTTTTTAGAGTTCCATCTTGAATCTCAAAAATTGGCGGTTTGTAGAGGTTTTGTGCCTCAAATCCATAATCTGAAAATAGCTTTGGGCCGCCTTCACCACTAACAAATTTTATCTTAATATTGTTAAGATGCTGAGCTACAGCTATATCACGCGTTACATGTCCAAGACCTATAGGACTTGAAAAGAAAGTTAGACTAGTCATACATCAAATTTAATGCATGACAATTTCTATATTCTTTTTTGCAAAATTCTCAAAGTTTAAATGCATTTTTAAGATTAGTTGCTAAGGAACAGCAGGGCCTTTTAAATACAATTTATATAATTATCTTCATTATGACAGTGAAGATCAATTGTTTATCGGAAACATTGATTTCTATTTTCTTGAACTTGAATTGCCTTAAAACCGAACTATATATCTCATATAGATACACAGCCCACTTTTTGCCTAGGTTATGTTGTATTGTGAAACTATGAATACCATAATTTACATCATGCTTGTACTTATAATTTGAAATTCTTATTAATGATTCAACAACGTCTATTGAAGACATTACATTATGTTCTTGACGTAATCGAAGTATGATCTTTTTTGTTGATGCACGTGCAATAGATTTTGCAATAGAAGCTACTTCTTTTTCCGTGAATTTTTCCAAAAGTTTCATTAGTAGAACCCTGCGCACAGGCATGTATTCAGATATTGTAAAAGCTGAACGTTGTCCCAAGTATTGTATCAACATTTGATTAATCAGCATGTTTAGTGGAAGAGCCTCAGCCCTAGACAATTCTCGTAATTTCGAAATAGTGGTTTTATCTAATTGGAAAGTAATGTTTTGTTTTATAGGATTATTCGTTACTAAAATAAAGTGATATTCTTGTTATTTACTATTTTGTTATGATTACGAACAAAGAAGTTAATAAATCAACTAAAAACGAAAATTTAATCTTTATTTACTTAAACTTATATGCATTTTTAATTGGAGCTTTGCGTGGGTCCATAGTCCAGCCGGTTATGACGTCGCCCTTACACGGCGAAGATCCAGGGTTCGAATCCCTGTGGACC
>CAYSWR010000056.1:0-5422 GCA_964434855.1 uncultured Nitrosopumilaceae archaeon
CCGTCAATAAATACGACATTATACATCATCATATCAACTTGTGTCATTTTTGCTATTGGCTATATAGTTTTCAGAATCAAGGATAAGAAAATAATAGAGGAATTATAAAATGGATTCAGAGACTGCGATAGAAGTAACGAACTTAACAAAGACTTTTAGGATATATCATGAAAAAAAGAATTCGCTATATGAATATTTGACATCCTTTTTTAATAAGAAAAGAACTTCCGAGGAACTCGTCGTCTTAAAAGATGTTTCTTTTTCCGTGAGAAAAGGGGAAATGCTAGGAATTATAGGTTTTAATGGTAGTGGGAAAACCACACTTCTAAAAATAATTGCGAAGATCTATACTCCAGACAGTGGTGTGGTTAACACTAAAGGAAGAATAACTCCTTTTTTGGAGCTAGGGACAGGATTTAACGGCGAGCTAACCGCAAGAGATAACACAATTATTTATGGAGTCATTTTGGGTCTCACAAAAAAAGAGATAGAAAAAAAAATTGAATCAATTGTAAGGTTTGCCGAACTAGAAAAGTTTCTCGATACTAAATTAAAGAACTTCTCATCTGGAATGAATGCCCGGTTGGCGTTTTCTACTGCCATACAGGTTGATCCTGACATTATGCTTGTAGATGAAGTCTTATCTGTAGGCGACCTTCCTTTTCAAGAAAAAAGTTTCAACGCATTCATGGATTTCAAGAAGAGAGGGAAAACTATAGTTTTTGTTTCTCATACATTAGAGAACATTACAAGAACATGCGATAAAGCGTTGTGGATTCATGAAGGGAGCATAAAAGCATATGGAGATCCTATCACTGTTGCTGAACAATATCGTACATTTTCACAAAAAAAATCTTGAGTTGGATCTCAGGTTGATAATTTTATTTCTTAAAGACTAATTTTAGAAAACAATTTCAGAAAGTGAAATTAATGACAAAACCAGAATCTATTTTAACTGTGTTTATACCATATTGCAAACAAATTCAACAAACCACGTATGAATACTATATATTTTTGTAACTTCTTACATTGCATATGCTTTCTGGAGTTAGAATAAAAGAAATTACCAAGTTTCCTGACGAAAGGGGTTCGTTTTCAGAGATATTCCGTGATGATTGGGTCGATTTTATTGATGGAGATAAGATTCTGCAAGTTAATCTGTCATACTCTTATCCAGGAATGATTCGAGCATGGCATAGGCACCAAAGAGGTCAGGTTGATTATTTTATTACAGTTAGAGGAGCTACTAAAATTTGTGCATATGATGATAGGCTCGATTCGCCAACAAAAGGACAACTGGATGAAATCATATCCAGTGAAGAAAAAGTTCAATGTGTCAGGATACCAGGCATCTATTATCATGGCTTTAAATCGGTAGGATATGAGCCAGCACTAGTGGTATATCTTACAACAAAGATGTATGATTACAAAAATCCTGATGAGGAAAGACGTCCTTGGAATGATCCTACAATCATAGATCCTAGAACAAAAAAGCCTTATGATTGGAATGCTCCTCCTCACAAATAAGTATGAATCTGCTTGTCTGCGGCGGAGCTGGCTTTATTGGAAGTGCCTTTGTTAGAAACCACCTTGCAAAAAATCCTCAAGACAAGATAACAAATCTTGATAGTCTAACGATCGGATCAAATAAAAATAATTTGAAGGAAGTAGAACATAATCCAAATTATTTCTTTGTAAAGGACGATATAAAAAATATGGATGCCGTCAACAAAATCGTAAAGCAGGTAGATTTGGTTGTAAACTTTGCAGCTGAAACCCATGTTGACAGAAGCATAGCAAATCCAAGACCTTTTGTTGAAACTAATGTCTTTGGAACCTATGCTCTACTAGAAGCAGTTAGAATATATGATAAGCTCTTTGTTCACGTATCAACCGACGAGATTTATGGAGATGCCGAAAATAAGGGCGCTTTTTCTGAAGATGCCATTTTAAAGCCAAGCAATCCGTATTCTGCTACAAAGGCATCAGCTGATCTCTTAGTTGAAGCATATCACCGAACCTATGGAATAAAATGCATCACAACAAGGTGCACAAACAACTTTGGTCCATACCAGTTTCCTGAAAAACTAATCCCAAAAACAATTATTCGCGCATCAAGAGATCTCAAAGTCCCTCTATATGGTGGCGGCAATCAGATTCGAAGCTGGATCTACGTTTTAGATCATGTGCAGGCAATAGAATCTTTACTTACAAAGGGAAAGTCAGGTCAGGTATACAACATCACAGCTTGGAATGAAATTACCAATAAAACCATAGTCGAAAAGATTCTCAAGATAATGCAGAAACCGCAGAATTTGATAGAGGTTGTTGGCGATAGACCGGGACACGACAAGAGATATTCTATAGATGCCTCAAAGATACAAGAAACCACGGGATGGAAGCCTCAATATGAATTCGAACAAGCTTTGCAAGAGACGGTAAAGTGGTATACAAACAACCATGGATGGTGGGAACCTCTTGCAGATGAGAAGACACTCCATCCACAACCTTGGACTCTTAGCTGGTAGAAATGAAATTTCTTGTAACAGGATCAGCCGGGTTGGTAGGTAGCCAAGTTGTCAAAGATCTTACAAAATCAACTGATCAAACGTACTCATGCTATCATAAATCAAAACCTGAATTTGGCATTCCAACTCCAATGGATTTGGGAAATTTTGATGATATTACAAGAATTACTCAAAAAATCAAACCAGATGTCATCATACATCTAGCTGCCATCACCAATGTTGATCTTTGTGAGAAAGAAAAAGAATTTGCGCTAAAGATTAATGCAAAAGCCACAGAGGTATTATCAAAGGAGGCTGCAAGACAAAGGGCCTTCTTTGTTTATGTTTCTACAGATTATGTATTTGATGGAAAAATGGGAATGAAAAGAGAAAATGATATTCCAAATCCAGTTGACTATTATGGTGAATCAAAGCTTGCGGGTGAAAAGGCAATAATGCAGTCAGCATCAAGCTGGTGTATTGCAAGGACAAGCACGCCGTTTGGATTGCATCCACAAAAGAAGAGCTTTCCCGTCTGGGTTGCGGAAAACCTACACGCAAATAAGGAGATTAATGTAGTTGCGGATCAATTTACATCACCAACATATGTTCCAAACCTAAGCAGAATGATCATAGAAATAGCTACTAGACAGATAGTTGGCGTAATTCATTTAGCAGGTGCAACAAGAATCTCAAGATATGAAATGGCCCAACAAGTTTCAGACAAGCTAAATCTTGACAAAAAATTGTTGAAATCATCCACTATCGATAAGATGAACTGGATAGCGAAGAGACCAAAAGATTCTTCTTTGGATGTATCGTTTGCAACTTCTATACTGAAGGAAAGACCACTCTCAATTGATGAGAGCCTTGATTTGTTTATACAGGAAATAAAACAAGTGTTTAACAGATGAATTTAAGTGAGCAATAAGGACAGCCCAATATAGTAAATGAAAGGCGTTATTCTCCATGGAGGTCATGGTACTAGACTCAGGCCTCTCACCCATACCGGTCCAAAGCAGCTTCTTCCTATTGCTAACAAGCCCATGTCGCAATATGCGCTTGAAGAGATGCGTGACGCTGGTGTAAAAGAAATTGCCATAATTATAGGCGATGTCTATCCAGAAAAGGTCAAAGAGTATTATGGGGACGGAAGCAAATTTGGAGTTGATATTTCATATATCTATCAGGACAAACCCAAAGGGATCTCGCATGCGATCCAGTTAACAAGAGAGTTTGTAGGTGATGAAAAATTTCTAGTGGTTTTAGGAGACAACATCTTTGCAAAATCACTTTCATCTTACGCCAAAAAATTTGAATCCTCAAGATCTGATGCAATGATACTTTTGTGCAAAGTTGACGATCCATCAAGATTTGGAGTAGCTGAGCTTGACGAGTCTGGGAAAATAGTAAAAATTGTTGAAAAACCAAAAGATCCAAAATCCGATCTAGCAGTAATTGGAGTTTATTTCCTTACTCCAAAAATATTTAACATAATTAATAATCTAAAACCTTCTTGGAGGGGGGAGCTTGAGATCACAGATGCGTTACAGCTTTTGATGCAAAATAACGGAACAATAGATTACGATATAGTAACAGGGTGGTGGAAGGATACTGGGACCGCCCAAGACATACTACATGCAAATAGACTTGTTTTAGAAAACATTTCTTCGTATTTATCTTCCAACAACAATTATGAAATTAAAAACAATATCCTGATTGGAAAAAATACTACCATAAGCAGAGATTCAACTGTTACTGGTCCTTCAATCATAGGAGAGAATTGTATTATAGGCCCGGCAGTCAGACTAGGCCCGAATGTATCAATAGGTAATAACGTCACACTGAAACATTGTGAGATTGATGATTCTATCTTAATGGATAACTGCAGGATAGAACACAAGATACACATCACAGAAAGCATCATTGCCTCAGGTTCTGAGATAATTCACGACAATGAGAGAAAAAACCAGCAGTTTCTTTTAGGTGAGAGATCAAAAATTATCTTCTGAGACACAATAAGAAAGACTCAAAACCTCATCTGTTGTATATATTATCACCTTGAAGCTAGCCTGCATACCGGCTTTTAATGTTGAAAAAACTATTGGGAATGTAGTTAAGGAGTGTCTGTTGCATGTTGACAAAGTAATAGTATGCGATGATGGTTCGACAGACCACACGGCAATGATAGCAGAAGCAAACGGTGCAGAAGTAGTTAGACATGAAAAAAATTATGGTTACGGTGCTGCACTCATTACACTCTTTGACAAAGCTCGGGAACAAAATGCGGATATCATGATAACACTTGATGGCGACAAGCAACACTTTCCAGAATTTATACCAAGATTGATTGCACCATTATCTTACGAGTCAGTAGATGTTGTTATTGGATCAAGATTCTTGGGACGAGTTTCTAATGTACCTCGTTATAGAAAAACTGGAATTAAAATAATTACTCATGCAACAAACATGGACAGCAATGTAAAATTAACAGATGCACAATCTGGGTTTAGAGCCTACTCTAAAAGAGCGGTGCAGCTGATTCATCCCACAGAATATGGCATGGCAGCTAGCACAGAAATAATTGCCAAAGTTGTAAACAAAGGACTAAAGCTAGTTGAAGTGCCTATTGTGATATCATATGAAAGTGCTGAATCAAAAAAATCTGCTGTACCGCATGGAATCTCTGTCTTGATGAATGTTCTAAAATACATGTCAGTAAAACACCCAATACCATCTTACGGATTTCCTGGAATTGCATTAATTATAATCGGTGCTATCTTGGGTTTCCAATTTCTTGATGTCTACTTGAGTACTGGAGTAGTTTTTGCCGGTACCCTACTGGGATCTGTAGTTACATTTCTTGCAGGAACAATACTTGCAATGACAGCCATCTTGCTTTATACCATGGCTAC
>CAYSWR010000057.1:0-5384 GCA_964434855.1 uncultured Nitrosopumilaceae archaeon
TTTTTAAAGGGACCAACAAAAGAACAGATCCAGATTGTAATTGATTGGGCAAAAAAAGAGTTTGGAGTCGATTTGGATCTTGATAAAGAATATCGATACGTTGTACTTAGTACAAGAAAGAAAAACTATCTGGGAGTTAAAAATGATGGCAAAGTAGATGTCAAGGGACTGACAGGAAAAAAATCGCACACGCCGCCATTTATCAGAAAGCTCTTTTATGAAATACTTGAAATCTTGTCCAAAGTGCAAACTGTAAAGGATTTCATGGAATCAAAAGAGAAGATTGGCAATATGATCTCACTGTATGCAAAAAAACTAAAAGCAAAAGAGATTCCACTTTCTGAACTTACATTTAATGTGATGATAAGTAAAGCCCCTTCAGAATATGTGAAAACTATTCCACAACACATACGGGCAGCCAAACTTTTAGAATCTATAAGAGAAATAAAAAAAGGCGATATCATATCTTATGTTAAGATAATAAACAAACCTGGCGTCAAACCAGTAGAAATGGCAAGACCAGATGAAATTGATTCTGCAAAATACATGGAGTTTATGGAAAGCACATTTGACCAGATCTTATCCTCGATGGATCTTGACTTTAGTGCTCTAATTGGGGCACCAAAACAGACAGGATTGGACCAGTTCTTTTGGAACTAGGTAAAAAATTATGCACTTTTAGGTGCAATTAGGTCAGGCTAATATTCACATAATTTATAACTGGATCTTGTAATTTTTATAAACATGCGAATAGATTCATGTAGGACATGCGGTGTAGGTATGAAAGAATTTCAAACATGCCCTGTGTGCAGAGTAGTGTCAAGATTTGTCTGCCCAAAATGTGGCAAGACTAGCGATGAGCAGATTCATCCACAATGCAGCATACTAAACAGATCCGCAGTTACAAACTAGAATTTTCTTAATTTTTGGATAAATATCTATATGTGGTCAGGAGTTCCTCTAAAGAAAAATGAGTTTTCTTGATTTATACATGACCAAAAATCCACTGATTGTCAATCCAAACGAAAATGCGGATGCTTCCGCTATTGTTTATGGAATACCTTTTGATTCCACACATTCTTTTAGACCAGGTACCAGATTTGGCCCAGATGCTATACGACTGGCATTTAACAACATTGAGATATTTTCAAACAGATTTAACGTAGATTTGGAAGATGTCAATATAGAAGATCTTGGAAATACACGTCATACTGTCGTAGCATCTGAAATGATAGACATGGTTGGTAAGATAACAAGTGAGCTTATCACAAGAGACAAACAGCTATTCGTACTTGGTGGAGAGCACTCTTTAACATATGGAACTTATATGAGCTTTCCAAAAGAGACTGGATACATTGTCTTTGATGCACATTATGATCTAAGAGATGAATATGCTGATATCAAGCAAAGTCATGCAGCATATCTGAGAAGAATTGTAGAAAAACGCGGAGCTGAAAATATTATCCATGTTGGTGCGCGTTCATATGCAAAAGAAGAACTAGAGTTTAAACTAGAACATAATATCAAGACAATTACTGACAAAGACATACGTGATGGAAATGGCCCAAAACTAGTAAAAGACGTAATCTCAACGTTTGATAAAATGTATCTTAGTATAGATTTGGATGTACTAGACCCAGCATTTGCTCCTGGTATAGGAAACCCCGAAGCCTTGGGATAACGTCAAGGGAATTATTTGACATGATATATGCAATGGAAGAAAAACCCATTCCCTGTATGGATATAGTAGAACTGTGTCCTCCGTACGATAATGGCGCTACCGCTTCAGTAGCTGCAAAGCTAATGGCTGAGGTAATTGCGATGACTATAACACGCTAAGAAATTGCTTTAAACAAGAATAACAAATAACACACATATCTTCTGAAATAAAGAATTTCATAGAGAAAGGAAAGGCTCTACTCGAAGATGGAAAATATGAGGAAGCGTTAAAATTTTTTGAAAAAGCTTTAGAGGTTGATCCAAATGATCACAAAACTTGGAATCAGAAAGGTATAGCATTACGTAGCATGGGAAGATACAACGAAGCAATAGAGTGTTTTAATAAATCACTTGAACTTGTACCAAAAGACTTGGATGCGTCGTAAATTCTAAACCATTATCTGCGGTCGTTTTGAAAGATTTCTATCCATATTTAATTTCATCAAGGGTTTGCCTTTGGTCTGTTCTTTTATTTCCTCGATTAAATTATTAATTGATAATTCCTTTACACTTCCTGATTTTCTGTCCCGTATGCTAAATTTTTCTGCGCTGACTTCTTTTTCTCCAATTACTAGTATGTATGGAATCCAGTCAGTTTCTGCATCACGAATGCTCTTTCCTACGCTTTCATTTCTGTCATCTACATCTACTCTAATGTCAAAACCAGTTATTTTTTCTGCGAGTTCTTTACAATATTGAAGATATTCAGGCTTTACTGGTATGACACGAACTTGGCTTGGTGCAAGCCATAGTGGAAATTGTGGTTTTCTGCCTTCTCTTATGTCCTTTGCGGCCTTTTCAAGCAGGACATAGATTACTCTTTCAATTGCGCCACTAGGTGAGTTGTGTAATATTATGGGGTTTTGCGGTTTGTTGTTCTCATCGATATATTCTATGTTGTATCTCTTGCCATTTTCTACATCGATTTGATCTGTGGATAACGCTGATGCCTTTCCAAGATTATCTACAAAATTGAACTCCCACTTTAGAACAAAATAAAAGAATCTCTCTTTCCACATTTCTACAAGTACGGGCCTTCCATTTTTTTTGACTGTTTCCTCAATCAAAGATTTATTTTCGTTGTAAAATTCTTCTGTGAATCTTATTGCCATCTCATAATCTGATTCGTCAATTCCAAGTCCTATGATTACTTCTCTTGAAAGATCAAATCTCTTACGAAACTCTTCTTTTGCCTGTTCCATGTCTTTACACATTGCATGGCAGTCTGGCATGGTAAAAGCACGCAGTCTTCTTAGACCTACAAGCTCGCCAGACTGTTCCTTTCTGAAACTGTATCTTGTTAGCTCATAGAGCTTTAGTGGCAAGTTCTTGTAAGACAATTGAAAATCTTTTGCCATCAAAAATTGCCCAAAACAAGCTGCAAATCTCAAAAAGAGATGTTTTCCTTCAGAATCGATATTGTATTGTCTTGCTGGGAATCTATGAAAATAACTTTCCATGCTTGGATGATGTGAGTCGTACATTATTGGAGTCTCTACTTCTAGTCCTCCATAATCCATGATTTTATCTGAAACATATCTCTCAATTAGTGATTTTATAAGACGCCCGTTTGGGTAAAATCTCATATTGCCAGAATCAGACGCAGGTTCATAGTCTGCAATTGCCATCTTTTTCATCAATTTCACATGCGGGGGAGGCTCGTCAACAGATCTTTTCTTTGCAGCCTCGTATTTTGCCAAGACTTCGAGGTTTTGGTGTTTTGCAAAATTAAACTCGCTCACTTTGTGCATCTTTCCATCCGTAGACATGATGTACCAAAACGATTCAATCTTTGATTCTGCTTTTACTGCATCCGAGGTGGTTTCATCTTTTTCTCCAGATGTTATGGTTTTAGAGTTCTCAGCTAATGGATGTCCTTTAACTTGGATTTTGTATGACTTTGTCCATCCAAATGGAGCTCTTGATACTTCAAGCTCTTTTGCAAGAGATTCCATTTCTTTTAAAACAGAAAGTGCAGTACTAGGGGATGCAAGTTTTGAGCTAAGGTGTGCATAAGGATACAAGAGCAGCCTGTTGCAGCCTACTTTTTTCATGGACTCAGAAATTTCTGACATGGCTTTTTTTGCAACGCTAGAATTATCTCCTTCTTCAACTGCTATAAACGCAACAACAACTTCTTCAAGTTTTTTTGTGATAGGTTCGATTTCTTCAGCAGATTTTATCTCTTTTTTTACTGGAGTAAACTCTATGTTGTCACAGTGAAGCTGAAGAATTCTCATATTTTGTTTGTGTTCCAGTTGTCGAATTAAATGTTATGGATAATTTTTATTCCAAAAATTCTGGGTGACACAAAATTAGCAAGTATTATTTACTCCGTATCTAAATTACCCGTACATGGATCACCATCATTTTAGAGGAAAACCAATTCCGCACATAAAGATGACGCCAGACATGGGAATCAATGATCTTGTAGAAATTTTTGCAAGCACTGGTTTTAACGCAAGACAGCTTGGTGAGGCTGCCAAACTATACTGTAAGATGATTGAAGATGACGCGACAATCTGTCTTACCATTTCTGGCGCGCTGACTCCTGTGGGATTTGGCGGTCTGTTTAAAACTCTAATTGAGCGAGGTTTTGTAGACTGGATTATCTCAACAGGTGCTAACGTATATCACGAAGACCATTTTGCATGGGATCTGCCAGTAAAACAAGGTCATTTTGATGTTGATGATATGGTACTTTATAAAAAAGATATTGTCAGAATTAGGGACGTATTCATCAAAGGATCCCTCACATTGATTGCACAAGACAGAATAATTGAGCAAATGGCAAGAGAAAATTTTGATACGCCATTTACTACTGCCGAATTTTCAAACATAATGGGAAGATACTCCAAGGAAAAATCAAAACATCCTGAAAAAAGCTTTGTTGTTTCTGCATATGATTATGATGTGCCAATTTACATATCGACACTAAAGGATTCATCATTGGCACTTGATCTGGTGCGTCTCAGACTGAAAAATAAAATATTTAACATGGATTTTGTTCGTGAAATAATAGAACAAGCTGCAATTGTTTATCATGCAAAAAAAACCGGAATAGTAGAACTTGGTGGAGGTGTTCCTAAAAACACCGCACAACAAACTGGTCCAACTTTGGATCAGATACTTGATTTTGGTCATGGCGGCCAAAATTATATCATACAAATAACTGATGCCAGACCTGATACTGGTGGATTATCTGGAGCAACTTTGCAAGAAGGCAAGAGCTGGGGTAAAATAAAAGACTCACATGAAGATGTTGTTACCGTATATGCTGATGCTACAATTGCATTTCCAATCATGTGTCTTTATGTACTAAGCAATGAAAAACCGCGCAAACCAAAACGACTATACAAAAAACTAGGTCAATACTACAAAAATCTAGAAAATATTTATTTTAAGAAAAAACACTAAAACCTGTCAAACCTGGCTCTCTCTACATCTCTGTCTTGTTTTGTTGCTTTTTTCCATTCCTTGTAGTGTTCTTTACATAAGGCTGTCTTTTTTGAACTGCTTGAAATGCTAAGGCCAGCATCTTTCACTTTTGAGGTAGTCAATGAACGAACCCCATCTTTGTCACATCCAGTAACATTGCATTTTGCACCTTTTGCTATGATGCCCATGTTAGAAATTAAACTCAATATTATATATACTTGCAAAAT
>CAYSWR010000058.1:0-2777 GCA_964434855.1 uncultured Nitrosopumilaceae archaeon
TTTGCAGTCTCTTGTACGGGCACTTGTCCTTTTAGTATTTCATCCATTACTTGACTCATCTCATCATAAGTCAGGTCTTCATAAAGCGAAAGCTTGTTTGTTAATTCATTAAGCATTTTTTACCCTCTTTACAAAATTATTTAGGATCTTTTTTCCTTCACTTGTCATTATAGATTCTGGATGGAACTGTACGCCTTCGATAAAGTATTTCTTGTGACTTACTGCCATTATCTCATTATCGTCTTGTGCAATTGCTGTTACTTTTAGCTCCTCTGGGATGATTGTTTTATCCCCTACAAGAGAATGATATCTTGTTGCTTTGAACGGATTTTGAACTCCCTCAAACAGTGGTGATTCGGAATATTTGATAGGACTCGTTTTTCCATGTCTTACATGTCCCGCATTTACGACTTTGCCCCCAAAGGCATGAATTATTCCTTGATGACCAAGACAAACTCCTAAGATTGGTTTTGTTGGTCCAATCTCTTTGATAACTCTAGTACACACTCCAAAGTATTTTTCATCTTCAGGAGTTCCAGGACCTGGTGAAATTACAATCGCGTCGTAGTTTTGTTTTTTAATTTCCTCAACTGTAATTTTGTCATTTCTTATTACCTCTGATGAAACTCCTAACTCTCCAAGAATCTGAGCTATATTGTAGACAAACGAATCATAGTTGTCAATGATTAGAAATTTCATTTTGACGCCTCCTTTAATGCAGTGAGCATGGCATTTGCTTTGTGTTGTGTTTCCATCCATTCGTTTTCAGCAACAGAGTCAGATACGATTCCTGCTCCTGTTTGCACAAAGCCTTTTGTTCCATCAAAAAATATCGTTCTAATTGCGATTGCAAAGTCGCAACAACCATTAAACGAAAAATATCCAACTGCGCCAGCATATGGTCCGCGTGATTCTGGTTCTAGCTCGTCAATTATTTCCATTGCACGAATTTTTGGCGCACCAGAAACTGTTCCTGCAGGAAAGACAGCTTTGATTGCATCAAAAACATCAAATTTCTTATCAAGTGTTCCAACTACGTGGGTTACCATGTGCTGTACATGACTGAATCTCTTTACTGCCATGAGTTCTTTGACATGAACTGAACCATATTTACAGACGCGTCCAACGTCATTTCTTCCAAGGTCTACAAGCATCGTGTGTTCTGCAAGTTCTTTTTCATCACTTAACATCTCCTGTTTCATTTTTTCATTTTTGCTTTCATCATCAATTATTGGCCTTGTTCCTGCAATTGGAAAAGTCTCCACTACACTTCCAGTTACTCTCAAAAGCATCTCAGGACTAGAACCTGTGATAGCTTTTTCTCCCATCTTCATATGATACATGTATGGAGAAGGATTGATCTGTCTGAGTGCATTATACACTCTAAGCAAGTCTCCTTTTGCCTCAAAATTAAATCTACGAGAAAGCACAACTTGGAAAACGTCTCCATCATGGATGTATTTTTTTGCACTTGTTACCATTTTGGAAAATCTTTGGCTGTCCAAGTTTTCCAAAACTTTTGATATTTCAAACTTTTCAAATTTTGGATCTGGAATTGGTATCGTGTCTAGTCTGTTCTTGTCATAATAAAAGTAGAATGATTTTTTTTCTTTGTTGTCGTATAGTATTCCATCTGTATAGATTCCAAACTCCATCAATAATGGCAATTCTTCTTTTTTATGTGCGTCCGGAATCTTTTCCCATAGTCTGATTGCATCATAATTAATTATGCCCACTGCCCCACCAAGATATCTGTATTTTTGATCTGGAATGCTTTTGAGTAGTTTTCTTATTTCAGATAGTGGGTCAGTTGTCAATATTGTTTTGGTATTTCCATTTTTGTCACGTAAGGTAATCCTGTCAGCATATCCTCTTACTATCATAGAGGGATCAAATCCCATAATCGACGTTTCTGCTAATTCTTCGGGTCCTGTTAGTGATTCAAACAAAAATGTATGTTCATAATTTCGAGAAATTTTGTTATAGAGTTCAAATTGGGAGCCAGTATATTCTAGGGGTACTATCTTAAGCTCTGAATGTCCAAATGTGGCCACCCATATAGAACATGTTATTTTGACTCTATTTATAGATAAGCTAACGCGGATAATGATTAACTCCTTGTATAGATTCTTTTAAGAAATTTCTTCCATACCAGAATTAAAACTAGATGTATTGGAAATGAATAGAAAGAGATACCTGAATTTTAAGTGCGTATGAGTCAAAGTAAGTGAAGATTAAATTTTTCAAATTAAACAAACAATTGATACCGTGTGGAATTTGCTAAAATTAGCTTAACATCCTCTCCATGTTAGTTCGAATCCAAGGGAATATACCACCATCATGGGACTATTTTGGACACACTTTGTGCATAAGATGGAAGCGTCAAGTAAGAGTTTGGTACAAAAAGTTTGACATCATATCTTTCATTTATTCTTCAGATGATTCCGACGGATCAATACTGGATAACTAGTATAGAATACCTGAAGGAAAACTAGATTCATTAATCAGGCTATGCTAATCTTAGAAAAAACCATAAAGCAGCTACAAATCCAGCATAATATACAAGAACTCCTGTTGGAAGGACAGTAAGAAGCAAAATTCCTTTTTCTTTCATAAATTGAATCTGACGATGATCGCTTTTAAGAATTAAGAAGGATTGATGAGGAGTAGTTCTTTATTACATACACAAACATTCAGATTCATTCATGATTTTTGAATCAATACTTTCACAAGTCTGAATTCAAAGGTTTGAGTCAGGTAAGACCAAGGTACTATCG
>CAYSWR010000058.1:2877-5184 GCA_964434855.1 uncultured Nitrosopumilaceae archaeon
TATACGAATATTACTGGTATGAACTTGAACAGAATTTTCTCCTTATTGCATGTTTTTGATTTAGGTGATAAAAATGAATATGTATATGATGACTTTGGACAGCATCATACGGAAACAAATGATAGTCTAGGATAAACATAATTAGTGACATATCCAAAATTGGCAGACGGAATTTAAATATGAACCCAGGATAGGAGTGGCAATGAATACAAAACAAATTTTGGCAACCAAAGGAACTACTGTGATTGTAATAGAGGACGATCAAAATACGGCTGAATTGTTATGTGAATTTCTGGAAATAAAAGCCATTAAAGTTTTAGGAAAGGGTTATGACGGAAAGGAGGCTGTAGAATTGTATTCAAAATTAAACCCAGATATTGTATTCATAGATGTAATGATGCCAAAATATGATGGATTTTATGCCCTAGAACAAATACGAAAACTAGATCCCAATGCTAAAATAATAATGGTTACTGCTGATCTGACAACAGATACTTCTCGTCTTTTGGATGAGCTAAAAGCAACAGCACTTATCTACAAACCGTATGAATTTAACGACATAATGACCATGATAGAAAAACTGAAACATCAAGATGCACGATAAAAACACAGAAATTTAGAATTATTATAAGAGCACCTTCAGATATTATTTTGTAAAGATGTGTACGAAATTATTTCTAACAGAATCGTTTGATGACTTGTTCAGTTAATTTGATACTGGTGTAGGTTCCTCAAATGCTACAGCAATGGCAGCTTGTAACTTATCCAAATCGAAAGGTTTTTCTAAGTATGCCGTTGCGCCTAGTTCAGAACAACGCATAACTGTCTTAACATTGTCATTTGCAGTTATCATGATGATTTTTGCTTTTGGATGAATAGACAAAATCTCTTCCAGTGCAGCTACTCCATCTTTTTTTGGCATTGCTATGTCTAACAATAACACTTCGGGTTTTGTTTCGTTGAATTTCTCAACTGCCTCAGCTCCATTTGTCGCTTCGCATACAATTTCATGATTACAAATTTTCAATAGATCTTTCAAAAACATCCGTATTACGTCAGAATCATCAGCAATCATTACGCGAACCATTAAAGATGAATCTCCTCTTACGTTATTTAACAACAAGTATGTATCAGCAAGATAAGACAAAAAATCTGATTTTATACAGCTGATGAAAACTCCTCATCTTTTGTTAAAGAGAACACAGCTAGTTGAAGACTATTACGTAAAACTAATTACAGATAAAGACTTTAGAACCGCCTATTCATATTTTATCGAGTAAATGAAAATTGTTCATAGGCTATACATTTTACTTTCCGTCATTATAATCACAGCGTCAGTCAATCTGTTTTTGCTCTTGTCAGCTACACAAGGGTCTGAGATAGAATCCAATTTCACTACTGCTCTTCGTGAACTTCAAACCAAATCAATTGTTCAGGGACTATTAGGCGCAGACATTGTTTTTCTTTTTATAGTGCTTTTTTCTACTACGCGATCGTTAAATCCACTGAAATCACTTTCTGCGGCGCTTGCTCGTATAAAAGAAGGCAAATACGGTGAAGAAATTAAATACGAATCTAGTGATGAAATTGGTTTAATTATTGATGCGTTCAATGCAATGTCAAAGGCACTAGAAGAAAAAGTAGAAAAAGCAAAACAACATGAAATTGCAAGAGATGAATTTCTTGCTATGATAACTCATGAGCTGAAGACTCCTTTAGTGCCTATATCTGGATATGCAGATATGATGCTTAAAGGACACATGGGTCCAATCAATGAGGGCCAAAGAGAAAGATTAGAAATAATCAAGACAAGCTCTTCGTCACTTCTCTCACTTATCTCTGATTTACTTGACGCGCAAAAGTTAGCACTAGGCCAACTTAAATTTAGGAAATTAGTTAATAATGTAAAATCGACTGTAGAAAAATCTGTTGAACTAATGGCACCGCAAGCAATAGCAGATAAGATAGAACTGACCCATAATGCAAAAGACGACATTTACACAACATACGACGATGAACGAATCCGCCAAGTCATTAATAATTTAATAAAAAATAGTATCAAGGCGGTGCAACCAGAAATCGGTAAAGTAAATGTCCTCGTAGAAGATTCTCCGACCGAAGCAAAAATTTCAATTAAGGATAACGGGAGAGGTATCCCAAAAGAAGCACACGATAAAATTTTTAGGAAATTCTTTCAAGTTGATGCATCATTAACTCGAGAAAAGGGTGGTAGTGGCCTTGGTCTCTCAATCTGTAAAAGTATTATAGAATCCCATGGTGGAAAAATATGGTTTGAAAGTGATGTAG
>CAYSWR010000059.1:0-5020 GCA_964434855.1 uncultured Nitrosopumilaceae archaeon
AGAAGCACTTACTATCACTGCTATAGCGATAAGCGCTATGATGCCAATTAAAATTGCTTTAGCTGCACCGCTATTGACATTTAATTTTGGAGATTCAAACTTGGACAATTATGCGATTGATTGGTATTTCCCCTAATTATATCAACTGTTAATGTATTGCAAGTCAGTTTTTGTATTTGAAAATGGTAAAATTTGAAAATGGAGATTTTATCTTAATCATCAACAAATTTATACTATTATTACATAAAATAAAATCAAAATGTTTGACGATTTTGCATGGATTTACTTGTTATTTTTCTTGATTCCATTGGTACGAATAATCCCACGTTTCCTACGAAAAATGAAAAAATATGGTACAAATCAAACTTTGCAAGGAGGACAGGTTGTACTGCGTTCTGATAACACAGTACAAAAACCTTCAAGAGAATTATCGAGATCACAAACAAAAGACATGCTTGTTTTGGGAGAACTTTATAGAGGAATAAAGACATTTGAAAATGTTAAAAAAAATACAGGTCTTGAGAGCAGTGAACTGAATTCAATCTTAGAAGATTTAGAAAAACAGGAGTTAATCAGAGTAGAACAAAAAAATGGCCTCTTTGGTCCAAAAGTAGAACTATATGCTACTGAAAAAGGATTTAGGAAATATCAGTCTTAAAGACAAATTCCTGATAGTATCATTCGATCAGAATGATTTGTTGGAGATATCTAAAAAATAAAAATTTGATAAAAGCTCATATCATTACATACTTTTTTGATCTATTGTTTTCTTGAATGATCTGTTTTTTGCTTCGGGATTTTTTGGATAGGCTCTGGATCTAATAATACTATCTTCCTTCCAATAGAGTAATCACTGCCACATTTTGGGCAGTTAAAATGTTGCCATCCTATTTGATCAAGAACTACTTCATCTGAATGATTTGCACATGTCAATCTCTGTTCCATAAAAAATTCAGCTTCCACTTTCTTAATAAATATGTGGAATGAATCGTTCATGACAACAGCATCACTGATTTATCATTTTTGAATGATATAATTTGGTTTCCTAAATCCTGTTATGGTACACCAAACAAGTCATTCCATTCTTCATGAAACAGACAAATCGTTTTAAGTCAGAAATAAGATCAAAACCACATGACCGATTCTGATGAGGCCGCACAAGGACAATTGGTTAAAGAATATGTTATCAATGCCAAAAAATTCTACGATCATTTAGAAAATTGTGAGTCCTGTAGAAGAAAAATGACTGAAATTTGGCAACATGTTTACCAAGGATAAAGAATTAGATTAACATTTGATACGAACTGTTAATCAGATAGTGTTCTTTTCAAAAAAATCTGCTGTGAGTCGTAAAACTCTAAATCAATCCTTAAATAATTTCAAACTGCAAAGTGGATGAATATGAGATTCATAGTTCGCGCTCAAATTCCTACAGAGGCTGGAAACAAAATGGTAAAGGATCCAAACTTTCTTCATGAACTTGAAAAGTATATTGCCACTATCAAAGCGGAGGCGGTGTACTTCTTCGAAGCAGGTGGAGACAGGGTTACTGTGTTCGTAGTAGATGTTTCAAGTGCAGATATGATACCTGCTATTGCTGAGCCACTATTTCAAAAATACTCTGCAAAGGTAGAATTCCATCCTGTAATGGTTTTAGCAGATCTTAAGAAGGCAATTGGAAAACTGGGTTAAAAGCTAAAAACATGCTCTCTACGCACGAAAATTGAAGCTACTAGATTATGACTAGGTTATGATTTGTTGGAGATGTAAATATTTGTAATTTTTGCTAATCAAGTTTATGATGTGTCATGACAAATGGATTCGTAGTGAAATACAAATTGGCAATAATTATAGCGCTAGCACCATTTGTAATTGTAATAGGTTCATTTGCGGAACAAATTACTGTACAAAAAGTTGACATTTCAGACAAGATAGAGATTACAGACAAAGCAGAGATCACAAAGCAATTAAGTATTGCTGCACAATATGATGGTTGATCTATGAGATCGTTGGATGCTACTGATGACCAAATAAAAAAGGCCCTCGTAACATTAGCTATAGAACATGTACTGCTTGAAATTGGAAAGCCGATATTAGAAAAAGTTACCAGTAAGCTATTCCAAGAATACCACTGCTATATTCCTGACTGTTATGAAAAACCAGAGTATCTAAACAAGGTGCTTAAGGATCTCTTTGGTAATTCGCATATAGAAATTGTAAAATCAATCAATAAACGTCTTGAACAGTTTGCTTCACAAAAATCGATAAATCGGTTTCTCAAGATAATCAATCAATAAGTGGCACTAACCATATGACGTACATTCGTTATTTTCATTGCAGTCCGATAATAGTCTGTCACCATGGTGAATTAATATAAAAAAATAAGATCTCCTGAGGCTTATAACTGGAGTAAAATCAACCACATAGTTGGAGTCATCCTCAATCGAAATACGAAGAGCGTTTGGCTTTCTTTTTATCTGCGTTTCTATTGCAGTTGCAGCGGGAGCAATTTTAAGTGAAATTGTTTTTCTCAATAAATCTCCCTTTTATTATTATGGAATAGTTTGGTTTGGAAGTTTTGGCGCAGTAACTGGTCTGAACTTCAGAAAACTTGGCAAGATACTACCTCTGATTCGACAAAGAATGAAAAACAGTCTAAAATGGTCACCAAAAATAAGTGCAATAAACGGAATTTGTTGGGCAGTACCATTCATTGCAATTGGAGCATTTCCATCGTTACTACAATATTTGATATTGCTTGGCATTGGTCTTGGCAATCTTTCAACATATCTTATCATGAAAAAATTTAGCAATCAAGACAACAAAGAGCAGATGATTGTAGGTTTGGTTGCGTTGGCATCAATCCCTGTGGCAATTGTCATTGACATCACTTTGTTAACACTGCAAGATATCGCAGTTTTACTTTCAAGAATTCTGATAGCTATTTCGTATGCGGCTGGCGGAATTTATGCACGAAGATAACTTCACCCACATAATGCGTTTTTTAAAAAAAAAGAAAGGGAGAGAAGCTGCTAGTAAGCTGCTTCGTTAGACAGGTTTTGTGGCAATATGATCAATGATCTCTTGCCTACTGTAACTGACGCTGTTCCGTCACCGATTACGTCCTCTTCATCTACGAATTCAGAGTAGACTTGAATTGTGTGTTGGCCTGCGCCAAGATTGAGTACAACCCAATTCCAACCGTGTGCATCTTTTGTGTCAATGAAGGAATTGAAGTAAGATTCTTCACATGTTGTGGTTCCATCAATTGCACCAACAGCACTACAGAGTTTCTGTATTTGGTCTAAGATGTTTGTACTAATGTTGTATGTTCTGTCACACATGGTAACTTTACCATCGTCGCCTGCTCCGATTGGAACTATTTTGTCATCTACTTCTAACCAGATGCTTTGGGCAGCACGAACTTGAGACTCTGAAACAGAGCCACTTGAACCACTCTTTAGTCTTACCTCAGTAAAGAGTGAACACTCTTCACTAAACATAACAACCAAGTCTTTTGGTGTAGATGTCTTGATAGTGGCTGATGCAATTACTGCTCCATCATCTGCAAGGCCTTCTGTGTTTAAAACCAAGTTGTCTGAACTAAAGGTAGTCTTGTTCGCACCACTTGATGCAATTGCCATTGGAGCAAAGCTTGCAACAGCAAGTGAAATGCCCAGGATTGCAGCAAATGAAACTGCTAAGATTGTTTTTGTGTTCATTGACGGCAAGAAATTTTTATCATATAAAAAAATTACTCAGCTTTGATACTGATGTAACGATCAGATCTTGCGATTGAATTTTGATCGTTTATAACAATTGCGTTCCAATGTTGGGAATTTTTTTATTCACTGTAGATAAAAATAGAATCGGAGAAAAGGTTGAATAAATGAACAAGCACCGTTTTCTGTCTGCATTAAGATTTATTGTACTTTCAATGGTTTTGCTTTTTCTAATATCTCAAAGATTATCGTTCTTCTGCAAGATAGCTAAAGAATTCTGATCTACGCTTATCCATTTTCTTAATTTCTTCCTTTGTTTCCCTATACAATACTTCGTTTGATTTTGTTACTGGATGTCCTTTCTGACTAATTAATGATGATTCTTTTCCTACGGATTCAAGTTCCTTTTTAGCTAATACGATATCTTGTCTGCGGATATACTGGATTCGCAAGGAATTAAGATCATTTTTTGCTTCGTCTATCTGGAAGTTTAGATCAGCTAGCTTTGTCTTTGCAGAATCGATTTGTGATCTTGTCTTGGTCAATTCAGATACCATGGCATCCTTTTGAGCACATTGTGTTTGCAAGGACTCTAGTTCCGCTTTTGCCTTACCAATCTGAGAGGTTAGTTCAGATAATTTTGTCGTTGAGGATTCAATTTGGAATCCTATCTGTGTCAGCATGGCATTCTCGAACAAGTTTGTCAAACTTTAACTTGATTTCTTTTGCCTATCTTATTTGGTAATGATCGTAGTGTTACATACAGGTGTTGAAACGTAGAAATAGGTGTACCTGTTTGCATTCAGATTCAATCTTCTTTCAAACTATGTTTTGGATTTTTCCAATGCAAGCATGTGTTCCATAATCTTTTTTTCCAGATTCTCTGCGCCTGCCCCAAAGTATTCTCTTAAAACGTCATCAAGTTTAGGAAATTCGCTAACATAAACTGGTATTGACATGTGATGTTTTTCATATAATCTATTTTCAATTTTCTTCAAAGCTATTTCACTCAAGTTATCTCTAATTACACTGCGTACCGACTCGACTAACAGAGTATCTCTTCTTATCATAGAAGAAATAAGCCCGAAATAATGTATAAACACCGTCTGCCAAATTTGGAAGTTACCTATCTGATTTAATGTAATTTAGTTTAAGAACATCCAAGTCAAACAGACAAAAAGAATCTAAACACAATTCTAACTTATCACCTTGGTTCATAGTGGCAATCGCAGTTGCATCCTTTGGTGCAATTAATTCTGTTACAATCCTCACAGCGTTTTCGTCTATAGTAACTCAAT
>CAYSWR010000060.1:0-4666 GCA_964434855.1 uncultured Nitrosopumilaceae archaeon
TAAGTTCAGAATAATTTTTTATTTTTTATAATTTAATTCGGTTTCTTTATTTTTCTAATGACCCATTCTTCCATTCCAGTCTCGCAATGAATAATTACATAAGCTTGTGCCATGATTAACTATACACTTTTTAGATTTGGTTTTACAAAACTAGTCTAAGGCCAGAGGCCTCTTGCATTAAATGAATCCAATACACGACCTACTGCTAATACCATGCTGCCTTTACGCATGTCTACTTTGTGCTTCTTAGCCAAGTTGTATGTATCGTTGAATCCTCGTACAATGTGTTCTTCCATCTTTTTTGCAACTTCATTAAATGTCCAATAGTATCTTTGTAGGTTTTGTACCCATTCAAGATAAGATATACAGACACCACCAGAGTTTGCCAATATATCTGGAATAACCATGATTCCTTTTTTGAATAATATTTCATCAGCTTCAGGAGTTGTTGGTCCGTTTGCAGCTTCAGCAATAATTTTGCATTTGATCTTTTTTGCTATATCAGGAGTGATTTGGTTTTCAAGTGCAGCCGGAACCAGTACATCACATGGTGTTGTAAGAAGCTGTTCAGTTGAAATCTTCTTGCTTCCTGGATAGCCAACCACACTTCCGTGTTTGTCCTTGTATTCAAGAACTTTCTTAGAATCAAGCCCTTTTGGATTTGTTATTGAACCTTTAGAATCACTTACTGCAATAACTTTGGCTCCCATCTTTTCTAGATATTCAGCTGAAAATGTACCTGCATTACCATAGCCCTGAATCACAACTTTAGCTCCTTTTAGTTTGAGCCCAATTTTTTTGGCTCCCTCTCTTACACAATATGCAACTCCAAGTCCAGTAGCAACGTTTCTTGCAAGAGAACCACCAACTGAAAGAGGTTTACCTGTGATAACTGCCGGTTCTCCTTGTCCATGCATTACACTGTAAACGTCCATTATCTGTGCCATCTCTTTTCCAGTGGTATAGACATCAGGAGCTGGAATGTCTTTTCCTGGTCCTATAATTTCAGAAATAGCATATGCATATCTTCTTGTCATTCTTTCTTTTTCTCCAGCTGAGAGCTTTTTAGGATCACAAATAATTCCACCCTTTCCTCCACCAAATGGAACATCGACAATTGCACACTTCCATGTCATCCACATCGAGAGTGCCTTTACTTCCTCAATTGTCACGTCTGGATGATATCTAATTCCACCTTTGTGCGGTCCACGAAAATCATTATGTTGTGATCTATATCCGGTAAATACTTTGATCTTTCCGTTATCCATTTTTACTGGTAATGCAACTGTTAGTACTTTTTTTGGCGTACCAAGCATGTCGCGCACTCCTGGATCAAGCTTTAGAATTTTTGCAGCATCGTCAAGTTGTTTTAGTGCATTCTTCCAGGGATCTATTTTTACCAAATCGTACCGATCAGTGTGATCTTAATATTCTATTTAAATTTGTTGAGAAGGACTAGAATTATGCTGTATTTTCAGGATCGCGACTGGCTCTTCCCATCTTTGATGATATAATATTTCTTAATTCGTCATCACTTTTGTTTAAAAAATCAACCCCTAATGATTTAGCAATCATTTCAAGCTTTTGTCTTTCTATTTGAACTGGACCTTGAACATTAATGTTGTAACCTGTAGTTGCAGTTTGAAACTCATTTTGAACCATGTTTTTTGTCTTGTTGTATTCTCCAACTGCTCTACCTATCTTTCTGGATAGTTCTGGCAAGCGCTTTGAACCAAGAAATAACACTATTGCCACAAATGCGATGATGAACCATTCACTTCCCAAGATATTAAGGGAGAAATCATGCATGATGAAATTTTACTTTATTCCAAAATTAAAGTTATTCATGTGGAAAACGAAGGAAATAGTTCTCATATACACGAAAAACAAAAACACTTCATGTCACAAGCTCCTCGATGTTTGAGACTCTTTGAGCAAGGAATCAGGTCTCCTGCAACCTACAAGACATACAAATTGAATCTTGATAAGTTTTTTGAATGGGCTGGCAAGAACTGTGATGAACTTTTGATCATGCCTTCTGATGAATTACAAGAATTACTAGAAGAATACTTGTTTTATTTGAAAAAGAAGCTTAATCCTAATTCATTAAATCCGCATTTGGCTGCAATCGACAAGTTTCTTGCTGTGAACGATATAGAATACAAGAACCGCAAACTGCGAATGTTTCTTCCTGAGAAAATAAAATGTAGTGGAGTAAAGGCTTGGACTACACAACATATACAAAAAATGTTAGAATATGCAGATAGTAAGAGAGCTAAAGCCCTGATTCATTTTTTATCTGCGTCAGGAGTGCGTGTGGGCGCACTTGAAGAATTAAAGTGGAAAAACATTGAAGAAATGCTAAACGTATGCTATTGCGTTACAATTTATCCAAAATCAAATCACGAATACGTAACATTCCTTCACCATGAAGCAAGAAAAGCTCTTGATGAGTACACAGAAGAAAGAAGAAAGTCTGGTGAACTCATTAGTAGAGAATCTTATGTTTTTTCGACAAGGTGGAAACAGCACGCAGACAAACCAAGATCTTTGACAAGAAAGGGAATTGAAAGTGTCATACTAAGAGTAGTAAAGAGGGCAGGAATTGAACGAATTAAAGAAGAAGATAGTTTAAGGTTTGATATTGCTATAGACACAGGTTTTAGAAAGAGGTTTAATACCATACTAAAGAGCAATCCGAACATTTCCTATGCCATAGCAGAAAGAATGATGGATCACAAGACATACCTGGAATCTCATTATTTAGACACCACGAACAAAGAGAAATTTTTTGAGGAATACAAAAAAGCCATTCCAGACCTGATTATAGACGATTCTGAGAGGCTAAGGGCAAGAAATCAGAAACTTGAGGCTGATCTTTCAGAAAAGGAAAAACTAGAAGATGAAGTGGCAAGACAAGGACAAGCTATTGACAGTCTTATTAAAAAGATAGAAGATTTAGAAAAGAAGAAAATTCAGAAGATGAAATTAGAAGAAGACAGTGGATAGACTACTGACTATCTATTGAGCAAAGATCCTAAGCAAAAAGCATCTTAAGATATAGAAACTAAATTAGCGGAATTAATGGCTGGTTAACATTTTTTCCACATGCATAGCAGTGGAATGTTCTACAGTTGATACTGATATGTATTTCATCTATTCTCCATGAACCACAGTTTTCGCATTGAATTCCAACAAACCTATACTGTAAAGCTTGCTCTTTGTTCTTTGGATCATACAATAATAGTACTTTTTTTATCCGTAATGTTACAATTTTCTTGTGTTGTTTTTTAGAAAGGTGGTGAAGGTTTGGTAGTTTTATATAAAGAAAGTAGGTCGACGATAAATAATCCATCCATGCAGATGTAACTCTCATAGCTAAACGTGTTGCTTTGAATGGATCTTGTTCAACTTTGTCAATCTCACGCAAACGCTTATGATAATTTAATTGAGCAGAACGAAACTCCTTATGCTTTTTAGGATGATGTTCCTGTAATGTATCAATCAATTCAACGACTTTAGGCTGGATTTTTTTCAAAATTTTTATATCTTCTCTTAAATCTGCTAATAACATAGCTTTAACAGCCTTATTATTTAGATAACTTTCTACAACCTGATTATTGGTTGAATTTGTAAAACCTGCTATGGATAATGTGAAGATACAAGAAATTGTTGAATCATTAACAGAAAAGATCTATGTGCATGGTCATTCTATTGGACGAGACGAGGCAAAACAGATTCGTATGCAAGTACAAGATATGGACGACGATCTAGAAAAATTATGTTGGGATTTATTCCTTGATTATGAGGCAGAAATGAAACTTAATTCTCCAAATATGCCATTAGCATATTTTGCCGATGATGAGGACGAATATAGAGAAGAGAAAGCACTAATCGCATGTATAGAATCTATTGCCAGGTATCATGAATGTTCTGGACCAGTTATTTTGAAGAAGGCAAGAGGTACTCCTCCACAGTTGAATCTTAATCTTAACATGCCAATTCAACTTCCTCCAGGCTTAAACCCTCAACAGTTACCTGCACAGATCCCACAATTATTACAACAATTACAGCAAACCTTGCTTAATCAAATTAGAACTGTTATTTCAGAGGAGATAAAGAAACAACTACCAATTGTTGGAATAGATATTAAAGGTGAAAAGATCATGTGGAAAGAAGTAAAAGATTCTACTCAGACAACACAATAAACTCATTTTCAAAAACTGTAGCAGTAGGAAATGAGTAATGAATCTCTTCATCTATTTCATCATTTAGTGGTCCTGATTTTTCCTCTCTCTGAACAAAACGACCGTTTTCGACAATATCGATATTTAGGTTGATTTTTAGATTATCGGTATTCACGTCTGACACAAATAATTGATTATTTGAAAGATTATTATATGTTATCAAAATTCCTCACTCAATTACTGAAAAATTAACTACATATCTAATCATGTGTTCAAGTAGAACCTACTTCTCATAAAAAGAGATTGCTTTTCAAATTGGCGGTGGAACAAAACAAGAAAATATACAGCTTAACCTAACTACATTTTACATTCTCTAAATTTCAGGCACAGATTGGAAAAATTTTGGAAGGTTTTTAAGGTACATAATTAAAGTTTGGGATTCCATGCTGGCTCTAGTTCTTTTTTCTTTAAACCTACAA
>CAYSWR010000061.1:0-4556 GCA_964434855.1 uncultured Nitrosopumilaceae archaeon
CAATATCCTTCATTGCCTTTTCTTTTTGTTCTGCAGAAACGAATTGTCCCTTTGCTACTTTTGTGAAGATCTTCACGCTATCTTTATATTCTTTGAAGAGTTGCCTGTACTCTTCTCGTTCAGCCTTGTACTTTTCTCTAATTTCCTTTAGTGTTGCCTTGCAAGATTCTTGTGCATCGGTTCTATCTTCTTCATTATCGGCGTTTCTTAGTTCCTCACGACAGTCGTTGATTGCCTCAATTGTCTCAGCCCTTTGTTGTTTAAAGTCTGCATTACGTTTGTGTACCATTTCTGAAATATACCTACCAAAGTTACCTATACTTGAAGTGTCAACTGTTGAACTGGTGGAATTTGTAGAATTAGTACCAACCGTGCTACTAATACTTAGACATTCGCCAATAGAATCTCCATGAGCTAGATGTGCAGCAACTGCAGGACTACCAACTGTAATTGTATGAGGGTTGACTAGGTTGCCTGGTGGGATATGGCAGATCGTTACTTTTTCCTCTTGATTAGAATCTGTTGAGCCTGTTGAACTGGTGGAATTCGTAGAACTGGTGGAATTTGTCTGAGCAAATACAATTCCAGTAGAATTGACAAGAACACCTGTTAGAAGAATGGTAATAAGCAAAATGCTCTTTTCTTTCATGGAAGCGATCTCACTTTGATCTCATTTAAGAATTAGGAAGAATTGATGAGGAGTAATTCTTTATGACATACACAAAAATATCTACGTCATGGTGAAATCTTGAAAAAATATTTCATATCATAATTCAATCGACTATGTTTTTAGAGATTGCTGATAAATTGTATCAAATAAGAAAATTTACTAGCAAACATGTTACGTATTGATGTCAAAATATCATTGTCCCAAATGGGACAAGTATTTTCAACCCATGTTTGAATTTGTAATTTTCCCCACTACATCGGTCCGCAACTGTCCGCAGGCTGCAGAGATCTCAGATCCCTTCTCCACCCGCACAGTGCAGTTCACACCGCCTTTGCGTAACACTCGTTGGAATTGGAGCACACGTCGTCGCTCCGGGCGCTGAAAGTCACCTGCAGTTTGGTTCACTGGGATCAAGTTCACATGTGCACCATTACCTTTCAAGAGTTGGGCAAGTTCTTCTGCAACTTCGGACGAGTCATTGACGCCATCAATTATTGCATATTCAAATGTAATGCGACGTCCAGTTTTTTTGAAGTAACGCTTTGAGGCCATGAACAAGTCCTCTACCGAATGCGGTCCAGCTGTTGGCACCAACCTTTGACGCAGTTTGTTATTTGGAGCATGAAGCGAAATCGCGAGTCCGACCTGTAAGTGCTCATAGGCAAGACGGTCTATCCACTTGACGACACCTACTGTAGAAATAGTAATGCTTCGCTGCCCAAGACCAAAGGCGCGAGCATGTGTCAGTAGTCTAATAGCGCGAATTGTTTCGGCATAATTTGCCAGCGGTTCTCCCATCCCCATGAAGACAAGATTTGTGACGTGCTCTTCTCGTTCGCGGAGAACATGAGCTAGGTGGACCACCTGTGCAACAACTTCCTCGGCCTGTAGATTTCGTTCAAAACCCATCTGCCCGGTGGCGCAAAATACGCAACCCATAGCGCAACCAACTTGGGTCGAAACACAAACTGTTGACCGTGGATGGATTTTTTTTTTCGATGTGGACTGCATGAGGACCGTTTCGATCAATGTCCCATCTTCATACTTGAGGAGCAACTTTGTCGTCTGCCCGTCCTCGCTTGCAACGCGATGAACTTCGCTTGCTGAACCTATCGTGTACCCAGCTTCAACAAGTGCATCGCGCATAGATGCGGGGAGCTGGCGCAGATCAGAAATGTTCTTTGGCGAATCGTGGTACAGAGCACGTAGCAACTGATCAGCGCGATAACGTGGTTGGCCAAGATCTGTTACTATCTTGTCCATCTCCTCTGGCAACACGCGATAAAGGTCGGTCATGATAAACCAATGATCCGTTTTATTTGAAATGAAAACACCGCATTGTCTTTTAATGTAAATTTGATTTTATTTCTAGTTTCAACTGGATAGATCAAAATCTTATCTGTTTCAATTTTAATATCATCCGGAGAAATCGATTTTAAATTATTTTCAAAGATTTTAACTGAATCAGAACTTAACAGAGTGTCTTCTATTTCCATATAATTTTTCTTGCGCGTGTGATAAATAAAGAAGATCATAAAATTCTCATGTCATACCAGATTATATCACAGTTGTGATAAATTCACTCTAGAAAAATCCATAAATTAAGTTCAATTCAATTTTAATCAAAGCCTATAAGGTCTCTCTCCCATTTACATGCACATTCAAAATGAACAACAAGATTTACATCATAATAGCTTCAATTGCAGCAATAGTTATTGGAGCAGCTGCCTTTGTTCTAGTAAGTAACACACCTGTCCAAGTTTTACCTGTAACTCAGACCCCCATTCAAAATGTTACAATCCAATCTACAATTCAAAATATAAAAAAATTCAACTCTACTGATGAGCTAAGAACTTTTCTGATTGACTCGCAGGTAAAAGTTTCAGCGGGCTTTTCAGGTCCCATGTATCTGGATAAATTTACAAGTGCTGAAGCAGGAGGACTAATACCTTCTGAGGCGCCAGCACAAGCAACTGATTCTTCAACAGGAGTAGGTGTCAAGTATTCCACCACAAATGTCCAAGTTGGCGGAATTGACGAGCCTGACTTTCTTAAAAACGATAACAAGTATGCATATGTTTTGTCACAGGACAAACTTTCCATAATTGATGCATATCCTGGCGAGACTGCAAAGATAATATCAAAAGTTGGCCTTGACGTCAAAGGAAATTATCTTCAGAACATGTTTCTAAACAAGGACAGACTGGTTATTTTCTACAACGATAATGCAGAACACTATTCCATACAACAATATGATTACATTCCAAGCCCCATCTACACCCCTGTAACCCATGCTGTAATAGTTGATGTCTCTGACAGGGAAAACCCAAAGATTTTGAAAAACTATGAGATGACTGGTTACTACACCGGTGCAAGAATGATTGGAGAGTATGTATACCTTATCTCAAACTCGTATGTAGATTATTTCCATCCAATGCCTCCCTTTTTTAGAGAAAGTGCTGGCATGACAATTACACCAGATGTCTATTACTTTGACAACCCAGAGCCAAACTACAACTTTAACACCATTACGACATTTAACATATTTTCTGATGAGGTAAACTCTAAGACGTTTATGATGGGTGCTACAGGAACACTCTATGTTTCAAATGACGCAATTTATCTTACATACCAAAAGTACCAGCCATATTATTATGATCAGAGCTACAACAAGGACAGGTTCTTCAAAACAATCTTGCCTCTTTTGCCACAAGATATTCAAGATCAGATAAAGTCAATCGAGTCTAGCAGTTCTAGTGATTCTCAAAAGTGGGCACAGATTTCAGACATCTTACAAAACACTTACAACAAGATGCCTGAAGATGAAAAAACCAAACTCTTTGAAACCATACAAAGATCAATTTCAGAATATGAAATCAGGATACAACAAGATTACAGAAAGACTGTAATTCAAAAATTTGCAATAGACAATGGAAATGTAAGCTATGTATCAAAGGGCGAGGTTCCAGGATATTTGCTAAACCAATATTCTATGGATGAGTTTGGAAAAAAGTTTCGTGTTGCGACAACCTCTGAATACTATACATCAAAAGGTGTTACAATGGCAAATAACGTATACGTTTTAGATGAATCACTTAACATTTTGGGAAGTGTGGAAAATGTCGCGCCAGAAGAGTCAATCTACTCTGCAAGATTCATGGGTGACAAGCTATATCTGGTAACATATCAAAGAATTGATCCCTTTTTTGTAATTGACCTTTCAACTGACACTCCCAAAATATTGGGAGCACTAAAGATTCCAGGATACTCTAGCTATTTGCATCCATATGATGATACCCATGTAATAGGAATAGGAAAGGAGACAAAACAAAACCAGTATGGCGGCATGGAAACAGTCGGAGTTAAGATGTCATTATTTGATGTCTCAGATGTGGCAAATCCTGTAGCTGTTGATACATATCTCATTGGCGGACCAGGAACTGACTCTGAGATCCTAAGTGATCCCAAGGCCTTTCTTTTTGACAAGGAAAAAAATATTCTATCCATTCCTGTCTTCCAGCAGTATTGGGGAGGACCAATTCCATTAGAAGGACAGATCGGTTCAGATTCTACAGCACCTGGAGTTGAAGCCCCAGAAATAATAGTCCCACCTCGCCCCTATCCACAAAACAACTGGAGGGGATTTTACATATTTGGAGTGGATCCAGTAAAGGGCTTTAGCTTGAAAGGAACCGTAGAACACTCCAGTGGCTCACCCTATGACTATTCATATGGTACCAGAACGTTTTACATCGACGATTCCTTGTATACTGTAACTTCGAATTTAATGAAGATAAACGACTTGGACGACCTCAAAAACGAGATAAAACAAATCAAGCTTGAAGGCAGCGGACAGATAATCAAGTATTTGAATTAAAATTTCTTG
>CAYSWR010000062.1:0-4365 GCA_964434855.1 uncultured Nitrosopumilaceae archaeon
TTTTCAGATCATTATGATATTCTTGCAAAAGCTTACCGTACTTGTCATCAGCTCTTTTCACAAACGATTTAATGATTACATCAAGCTCACGGTGTATCTTTGTTGCAAGATTGATCTCTTCTTCAAGCTTTGAGCCATAAAGTATAGTCAAAAGATACTCAAAGGCACGTCCATTTCCTGTTATTCCTACATTTGTTAGAGTAGATGCAGGTAAAAGCCCCCTTAGTACATCAAGTGCCTTTGCCTTTATCGTTGCATTGTATATCCTTGTGGCTGATTTGATGTCTGTCTCATCTGTAAGGTTTGAGAAAGGCACCTCATTACCTGAGGAGTTTCTGAACCTTTGGTTTTCAATTGGTTCTCTTTCCTGTATATAGGATATCATAGATTGAATATTTTTTGAATAAACATCAAAGTCAAGATTGCACGATTCTAGATATTTGTCTGCAAACTTGGAATTCATAATCTTAGGTTCTTTGAAAAATTTGTATTCATCATTAATTTTCTTATCCCATGAAACATAACGCGAAGATTTTTCTAAATATGACAAACCGATTCTCCGATCTTCAATTTTTTTTACAGCAATGTTTGATAGTCCTTCTATTGCAATTTGTGCTTCACCAAGCTCAGCTACAGAATCATCACCATATTCTAACAACACTCTATTGTAAAATTCCTCTCCACGATTTTCGTTTTGCAAAAACTCATCAAGAAAAATTTTTCGCATACTCTTATCAGATCTTGAATATCTTGACATCAAGGCACCGCGATCTACTTGTTTTGGTGTTATGATGGCAAAGACAGAATCATCTACATTTGAAAAGTGTTTAGACAAAATTTCTTTTTCAGAATCAGAAAATTCCGACATTACGATCGGAAAGATTTCCAATTATAAATTACTTTTTGCCTATCTGAACCAAGTTGAGCGAATCGTCATGTTTTGATGTACTGTGTTTTGATTGCCATCGCAACAAAACTTCTTTGAAGGATTCAGCTTCGTCCTGATCTTCGGTATACATCAACATTGTAATCCATCGACCATTTCCAGCTGATCCGCCCATGGAGTTCATCCAGAAATCTGTGGGCAAAGTCGCAAAGGCTTTGTGTTTTGGATCACGGCTCATGTCAGTCCACCTTTTGGACACAAACTGCAAAATTTGGTCCAGCTCTTCTTTTGCTATCATGGAATAAACCATTACATGACATGATTTTAAAATTGCGAAAATTGATGAGTTATCATGCTTTTTGGCTTAGCTAAAATGATCTTACCAAAATTCAAAACCTTGTTAACACTTTGCTGGTTATACAAAGTCCAAAACCTGTACTGTAATGAGCCAAGACGAGATCGAGTTTATCGGCAAGCAAGTAAAGGACATGTACGGCACTTTCATTGGCAAAGTCGTTGGAACTATAACTGACATTGACGGTTCTGTACAAACAGTCGGTGTTGATTGTGGTTCTGAAGGACTCAAACAGCTGCCATTTGAGCAACTTGTCGTGCAAGGTGCTTATGTGATCTACATTCCAAGGTGGAGATTAGAAGCACAGCGATTGTTGCGCGAAAAGGGTCTTACATTGCGTCGTATACATGCCCTGATGGACATCGTATCTGAAAATGATGACATGAAGGAGGATGCAGAGCTCATCCACGAAAAATACAAGATGAAGCTGCTTACTCTGGAAGAAACAGAAAAACAAATCAAAGAAAAACTGGAGCAGAGAATCAAGGAATTGGATAGCCAATTCCAATCGATTAGAATGCTAGTGTTTGATGCCAAGTTGCAGTTCAAGAGCAACGAGATATCAGATGCCAAGTATGAATCTGTTAAAACCCAGACTGTAGAAATAATCGAACACATCGAACACGAAAAGGCAGAGATAGCAAGCATTCAAAAAAGAATCACAGATCTTTCCGTGGAAAGTGTGGAGCGGACACAAAGCCCCAAACAAGAACTTCATACAGCCGCCATTTCGTATTTGGGTAAAGTAAATACAGTTTCGCAGCCAGCCCAAGCTGTAACAGCACCAGTTTCTGGTCCAGATGTTGGTAACGCTCCCCAAGCACCAGCGCAAAGACCAGTAGCAATTGGAGCTGATGGTGCAGAAGATTCTCAAGATTCAGACTGGCTTAGTAGGATATCCTCCCAATAGTCACTGAATAGGATATAACAGGTTCGCTCCTAGCCTCCTTTTTTAGCAAATCATTTTTTTGTAAGAAAAAAGCAACCTCTGTTGTGATTGAAAGTTTTCTTATTGGTCTTGGAAACAACGATTCAGAGACACGAAAAAAAGCACAGGCTGACTTTGTCTCATTTTGGGCAGATCAGGCAAAACAACTTCACTGGTTTGAAGACTGGGAGCGTACTTTGCAGTGGGATGCTCCATTTGCTAGATGGTTTGTTGGCGGAAAAATCAACGCCTCATACAACGCTTTAGACATACATCAAAAAAGCCAAGCAACAAAGCCTGCCATTTTGTGGGAAGGAGAAAATGAAGAAAGACGCGTTCTTACTTATCATGATTTATGGGTTCAGGTAAACAAGTTTTCAAATGTCTTAAAATCACTTGGTGTATCAAAAGGAGACAGAGTTACAATCTATCTTCCAATGGTCCCAGAGTTGATCATAGCAATGCATGCGTGCGCAAGAATTGGCGCAACACACACTGTAGTCTTTTCTGGGTTTAGCGCAAAATCATTACGTGACAGAATCGAAGATTCTAAATCAAAAATAATAATCACAGCTGATGGTGGATTTCGAAGAGGAACTGTTGTAAAGCTAAAAGAAGTAATTGATGAAGCAATAATTGACTTTGATTTTGTACGACATGTCATCATACTTGAACGCGCAAAGATTCCAATCACAATGAATCCAAAAGACAAAAAATGGAATGATCTTATGACATCTGCTCAAGAAAACTGCGAGCCAGAAAAACTAGACAGTATGCATCCTCTTTACATCTTATACACTTCTGGGACAACAGGAAAGCCAAAAGGAGTACTGCATGGAACTGGCGGATATCTTACACACTTGTATTCTACATTCAAGTGGATCTTTGACATTAAAGATTCCGATGTTTATTTTTGCACAGCAGACATTGGTTGGGTTACAGGACACAGCTATGTAGCATATGGGCCATTGTTACATGGTGCAACCCAAGTCATGTATGAAGGAGCGCCTGATTATCCCACTCCTGCAAGAATGTGGGAAATCATACAAAGATACAAAGTTACTATATTTTACACGACACCAACAGCATTACGTATGTTCATGAAGTTTGGCGATGACATCCCAAATTCGTATGATCTCACGTCATTGCGTCTTCTTGGAACTGTTGGCGAACCAATAAACCCAGAGGTATGGAAGTGGTATTTCAAAACAATAGGAAAAGAAAAGTGTCCTATTGTTGATACATGGTGGCAGACAGAGACTGGAGGTGCAATCCTAACTCCATTGCCTGGTCTTGAAACCATCCCACTAAAGCCAGGCTCTGCAACAAGACCAATTCCTGGAGTAGATGCAGCTGTTGTTGATGAATCAGGAAAAGAAGTTCCTCCCGAAACCAAAGGATATCTTGTTATTAGAACTCCTTGGCCTGGAATGCTTTTGACTTTGTGGGGAGATGATGAAAAATACAAATCTGTTTACTGGTCAAAATACAAAAACATCTACTATCCAGGAGATTATGCTATAAAAGACAAGGATGGATATTTCTGGTTGCTTGGAAGAGCAGATGATGTTTTAAAAATTGCAGGTCACAGATTGGGTACTGCAGAGTTAGAAAGTGGCTTTGTTTCACACAAATCAGTTGCCGAAGCTGCAGTCTGTGGAATTCCACACGATGTAAAAGGTGAATCAATAATTGCATTTTTGGTTTTAAGAGAAGGTATCACACCAACCGAGTCTCTTAAAAATGAAATAATAAATCATATCAGAAAAGTAATTGGTCCTATCGCTACACCTGATCAGCTCTATTTTGTATCAAAGCTTCCAAAGACTCGCAGTGGAAAAATCATGAGAAGACTGCTAAAGTCTATGGCAAAAGGTGAAGCAATTGGAGATGTTAGTACACTTGAAAATGAGGCTGCTGTTAGTGAGGTCCAGGCAGCATTTGAAGAGCTTAAACTCTCGCTTTCAAAAAATATTAAATAGAAATTATCTGAAGCTTGGACTTTTCAGTTATGTTAAATTTATCCACAAAGCCCGCAGTTACTTCCAAAACATACTGGGCTTTCTTATTTTCTGCATTTTGAAAAGTGCATGTCATGGTTTCAATCGCAGACTTGCATGGGGCTGCATTTTTTTCTATATGAACTACATCTCCTTTACTATCAAACCATATCACATCTAGTGGAAACTGCATGTT
>CAYSWR010000063.1:0-4275 GCA_964434855.1 uncultured Nitrosopumilaceae archaeon
CAAAATGAAAAGTTATGGATTATGAAGTTATAGTTGCAGGTGGTAGTGTCTCTGGACTGTTATGTGCAAGAGAAATTGCACGATTAGGTCACAGTGTTTTAGTTATAGAAGAAGATTATGAAATTGGCACTCCTGAGCATTGTGGAGGAGTTGTAAGTGTTTCAGGAATTGAAGAACTTGGTGTAGTTCCTACCAGAGGAACACTTGAAAACAAGATAAGATCTGCATCGATAATCTCGCCAGCTGGAAAGAGTTTTACACTTGATGCAAAGGCACAAAAAGTTGTAGTATTAGATAGACGAGATTTTGACAAACAAATAGCGCATCAAGCAAAAAATAACGGTGCAGAAATCCGTGTTAGAACGTCTCTAAAAGAAATCAATGGTGAGGAGGTAAAGACTTCGGAAGGCGTACTAAAATGTAATATTATAGTTGATGCACGTGGAGTCTCTTCATTAATTCCTAAAGACCGAGAAGGGATTTTGCAATCTGCACAGTATGAAGTGTATGGAGACTGGATTGAAAAAGACAGAATTGAAGTCTATTTTGATCAAGAAAAATACCCTGGCTTCTTTGCATGGATTATCCCTACACACACTGATGTAGCCAAAGTAGGTGTTGCAGGAAAGGGGATAAACGCAGCAGTAACACTTGAAAACTTTCTTTCACAAAAAGGAAAGCATTCTGTTGTACGAAAGATCTTTGCACCTATATGGATAAAAGGTCCAATTGAAAACTTTGTTACAAAAAATATAGTTACAATAGGAGATGCAGCTGGCCAGTCAAAGCCTACAACTGCAGGTGGAATATATTCGTGCGGTCTTGGTGGCATATTTGCAGGTAGAGCAATATCAAAGTATCTGGAATCTGGAAATCAACCAGATCTATTAAAATATCAAAAGGCTTGGTCTGAAAAATTCGGTCATGAATTTCAAAACATGCTTCTTGCACGAAAACTCTTGGAAAGATTTGACAACAAGGCAATAGACAAGCTGTTTGAATCTGTTACACCACAGATCTTAGAAGAGATCTCAAAAGAAGGCACTTTTGATTTTCATACTGTTTCTCTTGCCAAACTTCTTGGTGTGAAAGGATCTGTAAAGACAGTGCAGGCAATTTTAGGTAGTGAATTTAGACGACTGTTAACATGAGATGAAGTACAATTGATAAGCAAGATATAAATTCGGTTTTTAATCAGGTCTGAACATGTCATCATCCATTACACTACCAGTATGTAGCTCGTGCCACCGAACTATCATGCCTAATGATAAATGTGTAAAATTCAACTGCCCAAACTGTGGTTCTGTATTGCTGTGGAGATGTGAGAGCTGTAGAGAAGCTGCAAGAGCTTACAAATGCAATTCTTGTAACTTTGACGGACCATAAAAAATGGCACGACTCTTACTTAGAGCAAAAATTCTTCCGACAGGTACAGAAATAGATCTAGATAATGTAGCAAAAAAGATCGGCGCTACACTAAAGGACGAGATCAAGCTTTCAAAATACACAAAAGAGCCACTAGCTTTTGGTCTCTACTTTATTAACGCAGAATTTTTCCTAGACGATAAGGAAGGACAGATGGACTCGCTTGAAAATGCAGTCAGATCTATTGAAGGTGTAGGAGAGTTCGAGGTCTTGGGAATGAGCAGAGCATCTGTTGATGTAAAGTAGGTGTTTTCATGGTACGAAAAGATGAACCGCTGCAAATGCGTGTCGGTGAAGCAAAACAACGAGATGTAGGAAAGAGACGAGCTAGAATAGAGCCTGAATCTATGGAATATCTTCATGTAGAACCTGGCGATATGGTGGAAATTCTTGGAAAAAGACCCAGCTGTGCAATAGTGTGGCCTACTGATGACGATGATAAAGAACCTGACATGATACGAATTGATGGTCAAACAAGAAAGAATGTCGGTGTTTCAGTAAATGATCTAGTTACCGTACGAAAGATTGTAGCAAAACCTGCAAAAAGCGTTGTATTGATGCCAGTAAATGGCAATGTTACAGTAGACAAGGAGTTTACTGATTTTGTAAAGAACAGGCTCAAAGGATTACCACTGTCTGAAGGTGATGAAACCTCAGTAATGATTCTTGGAAACTCGATGGACTTTAAAATTCATAAAATTTCACCGAAGGGCGTCGTTAAGATTGAACGTGGAACCATTCTTACAATTTTAACTGAAACATCAGTTGAGAAAAAAACTCGTGTAACATATGAAGAGATTGGTGGTCTAAAAGCACAAACAAAAAGAATGCGAGAAATTGTAGAACTTCCACTTAGACATCCAGAAGTTTTCACCAGATTTGGAATAGAGCCGCACAGCGGAATCTTGCTTTACGGCCCACCTGGATGTGGAAAAACTTTGATTGCCAAAGTTCTTGCAAGTGAATCTGAAGCAAACTTTTATTCCATAAACGGACCAGAAATTATGAACAAGTATTACGGAGAAACAGAAGCAAGACTTCGTGACATATTCAAAGAAGCAAAAGAAAACTCACCAAGTGTAATATTCATTGATGAAATTGATGCAATAGCTCCAAAAAGAGAAGAAGCCTACGGAGATGTGGAAAAAAGAGTAGTTGCACAACTTTTAGCTTTGATGGACGGACTTGCTGAAAGGGGCCAAGTCATTGTTTTAGGTGCCACAAATCGACCTGAAAGCATAGATCCTGCTCTGAGAAGACCAGGAAGATTTGATAGAGAAATAGAAATTTCTGTACCAAACGCAGATGGAAGATTGGAGATATTACATATTCACACAAGAGGGATGCCTCTTGACGAGGATGTGGATCTCAAAACACTTGCTGCAGAACTTCACGGATACACTGGTGCCGACATTAAATCACTTTGCAGAGAAGCTGCTATGAAATCACTCAGAAACTATCTTCCTGAGATTGATATGGAAACTGAAAAGATTTCGTCTGAAATTTTACAATCGATGAGAGTTAGCTTACAGGATTTCTATGATGCAATGCATGAGATAGTTCCAACTGCTATGCGAGAATTTTATGTTGAAAGTCCAAAAGTGTGGTGGAAAGATGTTGGTGGATTAGATGATGCAAAAAGAACATTACACGACAACTTGATCACTGCAATGAAAGAACCAGCAAAATTCCAAAAGATGGGCATCAAACCACCAAAGGGCGCATTATTGTACGGCCCGCCAGGATGTGGAAAGACATTGCTTGCAAGAGCACTTGCAACAGAAAGTGGAGCTAACATGATTCTTGTACGAGGTCCTGAAGTCTTGTCCAAATGGGTTGGAGAATCAGAAAAAGCCATAAGAGAAATTTTCAGAAAAGCAAAAGCATCATCTCCATGTATTGTGATATTTGATGAACTTGATTCGTTTGCCAGAACAAAATCAGGAGAGGACAGTGGAGTAGGTGAGAGACTTTTGAGTCAACTATTGACTGAGATGGAAGATGGCGGAGCTTCACGAGTCATAGTAATTGGAATTTCAAACAGACCAGATTTGATAGAAACATCACTACTACGACCTGGTAGATTAGACTTGATATTGTATATTCCGCCACCTGATGAAAGGGGAAGATTAGAAATAATTAAGATCCTTACACGTCCAATGCCTCTTTCAGGCGATGTAAACTTGAAGGAAATTGCTGTAGCAACAAAAAGTTACAGTGGAGCTGATCTTGTTGCAATATGCAGGGAATCTGCAGTGCATGCTATGCAAAACGACTCCATTAAAGTAGGAAGTGCAGACTTTGCTGCAGCACTCAAGCTCGTTAAACCTTCGATCACAAAGGTTGTTGATGAATGGTATAGTGCAATAAAAGAGAATATATCATACGCCATACCAAAACAAATCGATAAGACATTTTACGGTTAAACATGACTCTGCCATTGAAAAATCTAGTATATGAAAAGGTAAAGGAAGCTGGGTCTCTTACAGACTCGGAACTGTCAAAGATTCTTGTAAAAGAAGGAATTGTTCTTCCAGATGATGAATTTAATAAAACTCTACTTGGCTTGGAAATATACGGACTAATCAAAGTAGGTTGGCTTACAAAAGACGAACGCCGAATTGAAATTGTAGAAAAACAAGAAGAAGAAGACGAAGTCGAAGTACAGAATCGTGAAAAACTAGAACACGATTACGAAGCTGGTTTTCCAGGTGTCGAACAAGAACAAGATCAAGAAGTCTAAGTAACCATAAGAAAACTAAACAGAATCATTACTTATCTTATAACTAATCACGATAATTTCTGCTCACTAAAGTGTTTGACACGGATTTGTAATCAAATGAAAATTGA
>CAYSWR010000064.1:0-3991 GCA_964434855.1 uncultured Nitrosopumilaceae archaeon
CTGCAGAATCAGTTAAACCTTGATTAATTTACGATCTTCAAGTATTATTTTGTGTTCAATTTTATCATTATGATTCTTGCTTACACCATATGTCTTTTTTATGAGGTTTTTTACTAGTTCAATGTCATCTTCAAGCAACTCTTCGTATGGATCTCTGCCCACGAATTTTGCAAAAGAACCCTCTTTTTCTTGCTTTGGAAGATCTGTATCTTCATAACTGATAAAATATTCTGCAGATACTTTTGTTGAACCTCTTTCTTTTTTATACTGTGATTTTTTGATGTGAGTGGGCAGCTTCTTTTCAATATCTATCAGATCAATCATTGGATCACATATTCCACCGATGTAATAAGGCGAATCTACAGTAGTAAAATTGAATCCAACCTTGCATCTTGCTTGCATGTATTGTGTATGTGTACGTTCAATAAGAACTGTCTTAAAGATCAGGGAATTCAAGTTCTAGTATTAACGATCAAATTATATTGGAATCTTCCAACATTATTCCATAATAGCTGCAATACTAGTCATAATTGGAGTAATTTTGTTATCACATAAAAGAAGAAAAACTTGCAGTTAAAAACGAGTCATCGGTCGTATATCATTAATTCTTTTTCCTCAAGCATGGTATGTAGGTTGTGCACTGATCTGTACACTTCGGTTTCCTTTTTTGCCCCAGTACAAACTAATTTTCCTGAGGCAAAAATCAAAATCACTGTCTTTGGATCAAGCATTCTGTGTATCAATCCAGGAAATTGTTCTGGTTCGTACATGCTTCGTGGCAGGGTTCTTGCTGCTTTTTCTAGGTGAACTTTTCCGCCAAGGTTTACAGAAGCCACGATGTTTTGTATTACAATAACTGGTTCATTTTTTATCTTTATTTTGCTTTTTCGAAGTTTTTGTACCACACTTTTGACTGCGTTTACTGACTGTTCTTCAGATTTTGCTCCAGTACAAACCATCTTACCAGAGCTAAAGATCAGTGTTGCAGTCTTTGGTGATTTTTGTCTAAATACTAATCCTGGGAACTGTTCAGGATGATATTCTGTATCAGGAAATTTTTTTGTGATATCAATGAGATCAATTCTTTGATCAACAGACGCAGAAGCTACAACATTTACAATGCTTACCATTGGCTTTGTTTGAGTCATGTTTGGTTCGACATCTTTCCATTATATATACTCAGTAATGTTATGTCATACAAATGATCTAATTTTTAGATGTAAGGCTAAATCTCATGAAAAAACAATTTTTCTTCAAAAGTGGGTCGAATTTACGACTACGATGGCATCCTACCCTATCTAACTCGATTTTTTAAAAGGAAGGATATCAGTCTTTTTAAGCAAACATACCACCCGCATACAAAATAATTAATGTTAAATTAGTTCAGAGCGTCACCATCTAAGATGGAAGAGTTTGAGGAATTTGCTTTAGCATTAATGGATCAGTTGTCTGTTGAAATAAATGAAGAAAAAGAAATAACTTCTACATCTTCCATTGCGATACAAGCGCTATCTTCTATAGTAAAATTTGAAGATATCAATGTTCTAGCTTATTCTATTTTTCCCAATATGGCAGAAAAGGTATTAGAGTTTACAGGCATTGTTGTTTCTCCAGAAACAAAAATTGAACTTTTAGATTTAGTTGAACTCAAAAAACTAAAAGGAAGAAAGGTATTCCCAACAAAAGACGCAGTTGGATTTGTGGATGACCTTTTCACAGCAATAGCTCTTGAAAAAATAGACAAACTGGCTGAGCTTATGAAAAAAGACACAGCAAGGTTCCTTGTATATTCCACATATGCAAAATCATACATCTCCAAGATATCCACTACATATGGGGACTATCTTGATTCCAAGATATTTTTGAATAAATTTGTTCTTGAGAGTTACCCGCAGATAATTTTACACAAGAAGGGTCAGCCATACGAATCTAATTTTGATTATGTAAATTCAGGATACATTGGTGCCTTGAAGATGACAATACTTGAAGAACAAATTCACTCAAACCAAACAAACCTTCAGGAGATAAACAAACAAGTAGTAAGAGAGGTCAATGCAATAAATGAAGAACTTGCAAAGATAATTCTGGCTTTAGACAATACAACAGTAAACAAACTTTCTGAATATTTGCAAATACCTCCAATCCCAGAAGAATTTCCCATAGCTAGACGAGCAAATCTCTTTTTTGTGTTAAACCCAGACACGTTTATTGTTCAAGTATTAGGTGCTGACGTAATGACTTTCACCAAAGTAACAGTGGATCCAAAAATTTCTGAAATGATTCCACAACTACTGGACATATATCAAAGATGGTTAAAGCCAATACAGATTCATCATGCAGCATTTACTATAATGGAAGGCATGGCAGAATTTGCGGTACAAAATATTCTAAGAGATGACAAAGACTTTCAAAACTATCTTGTAACATTTGCCAATACAGACATCACAACATATCAAGTAAGAAAAAGCATGGGAAAGGACTTTACAGAAGCAGTGTTTACAAAACTTGGTAAGAATACATATCGCACTCTAATTGAAAATCTTCCAACTACAAGAGAGCTAAAAAATCCTGAGATTTATCTTCAAAGGCTATGAGTCAAGATTTTGATCCATTTGTTGCAGAACTAGTTTCATATGTCTCAGATCCAAGGCATTCACTTGTAGAAAAATCTCTCAAGCTTGCACAGACTTTTGGATACCCAAATTTGAGCATAACAGAATATGTAGATAAATTGAACTCAATAGGCGAGACATTACGGAATTTGATATCAGATGTAAAAAATCCGACACGTCTTATTTCTATATTAAACGAGTACATGTTTGACACGCTGGGATTTTCTGGTAATTATGATGATTACTACAATCCAGACAATAACTTCCTAAATGTAGTGATTGATAATAAAGTCGGCATTCCAATAACATTGTCTATAATCTATATCGAGCTTGCAGAACATATAGGACTTGATTTGCGTCCTGTAGGTTTTCCAAGTCATTTTCTTGTAAAACATACAGAAGAAATGATCATTGATCCTTTTGGACGTGGCAGGTTACTTTCAATAGATGACCTTCATGAGATCCTTAACAGAAGTTATGGTGAAGGAGTAGATTTTGCACCACAATTCTTGGATGAAATCGAGCCTGAAAAAATTTTGATACGCATATCTAGAAATCTCAAAAACTCGTACACCGAGTCGTTTAATTATGAAATGGCAATGCGTTGCATCAATTTTATCCTCAATATAGAACCAAATGCTGCAGAGGAAGTAAGAGACAAGGGCATCTTAGAAGCAAGATTACTTCATTATGATCTAGCACTAGAATCACTAAACAAATACTTGGAGTTATCACCAGAAGCAGATGATGTTGATGGAGTACTAGATTTGATAAAAAGTATCAAAGAGAGGACTAGTCAATAATTGATGCGATGTCCTTACCGTGTTTTATTTGTGATACCTCATGACGAGCTATCTTGTTTCGTATAGCACCTTTTATGACATCAAGTTCATTTTTAAGAGTGGCAATCTCGTCTTCTAATCTTGCAACTCGCTCATAAATCGATTCTTCGTTTTCGGCGCTCATACGGATATACAACACAAAAATGACCTTAAAAATTTATGGGTCATTTTTTTAATAGCATAGTTAGTTTTTATTCTATAGTGTAAATTCAGAGTTGCAAGATTGGCACTTGCCTTTTTCAACGCCAGTGGCACCTATAATCAAAATCTTGCCAATCGTTCCACATTTTGGACATAGACCAGTAGTTACATTTCTTGGTGAGCTTGGTTTTGCTTTTACAGTCTTCCTTCGCACCATTATTCCACAATTCAAAAGTCGGATTATTAAGTCTAAGCGTTCGGGTTTTTTAAAAAGCGCGGGGAGTGGGATTCGAACCCACGGGTCCTTGCGGACATGGGATTAGCAATCCCACGCCCTACCAGGCTAGGCGACCCCCGCACAAGGTGCTGAAAATTACAACTGTTAATTAATCTAGC
>CAYSWR010000065.1:0-3870 GCA_964434855.1 uncultured Nitrosopumilaceae archaeon
TAAGCACAAATCTGTTTATGGATATCATATCAGAATGTGCTTCTGGAAACATTGGCTCTATAGGAAACGTATACTCTGCAAACATAGGAGAGTCATATGCAATGTTTGAACCTGCACATGGAAGCGCACCAAAATACAAAGGCATGGATAAGGTGAATCCCACTGCGGCCATATTGTCTGGAGCCTGGATGGTCGAATACCTTGGAGAAGCTCAAATAAAAAATGTAATCTTTGCTTCGACAGAGCAGGTAATTAATGAAGGAAAATATGTTACATATGATATTGGCGGTAATGCCTCTACATCAAAAATGGCTGACGCCATTGCAGAAATAGCAAAACAAAAACTCAGAAAATAATTATTTTATTGCCTCAACAAGAATTAATTCTTCAAAGAACATCTTCTTTGTCGCAACTATTTTTACTTGAAATCCTAACGATTCAGTTAGCTTTAACAACTTTTTATGGTTTGCAAGTGAAGAAGTTAAGAAAATCATCTTACCGTTTTTTTTCAAAACATTTTTAGCTGCTTTTATAATTTGCAAGGGAACTTCTAGCCCTTCATGTAAACCATCTACTGCAATATCTACAATTTCATCAGATGGTAAATATGGCATATTGCATATGACTAGATCAAAGTCAATGTATAGTGCGTCTGCAGCATTGCAACAAACACAATTATCGATTACTGTGTGTGCTTTTTTTATTGAATCGTAGTTTATGTCTGTGGCCACTACAAGCTTGAAGTTTGGCAATAGAACTTTTGCCAGATAGCCAGAACCAGTGCCAATATCAAGAGCATTATTTCCTTTTTCATGTTGAATGTAATTTGCAAAAAAAATAGTGTCTTCTGCAGGAGAATAGTGCTCAGTTTTTGTTAATTTGTTTTGCAAGTTTTATTATCTCACCATTTGTCAGATCTTCAAGTCTTTTGTTTGAGTCTATCGATATTCCAAATTCTTTGCCAATATTATGAATTGTTTTTCGCCTATATGAAAAGAGTTTGTTTACTGTATTTATGATGACCTTTGGTATTTGGTGCGATTTTGTCAGTCTTAGAACAATGGAATCTACTTTTGGCGGAGGAGAAAAGTTGGATTTTTTTACATCCATGAGTGGTTCTATTTTTGTACCATAATTTACAAGGACTGTTATCGCCTTACGACTCTTGCCATCATCTGCCATTAGTTTTTCAGCAAATTCCTTTTGCACCATAATTACAGCATGCGAGTATTTCTTCTGGATTAGCCATTCTATTGCCCTACGGCTTTCAGAATACGGTAGATTTGATACAAGAATCGTAAATTCTGGATCTAGCCTAAACCCATCTCCCTGAATCAACTCAAGATTTTCAAAATTAGAGAATTTCTTTAATGTCGTAAAGTAAAGTTCCCTGTCTGTTTCTACAGATATCACTTTTTTTGCAGCACGACAAAGAAAAGGTAAGAGTATTCCTTTTCCTGTACCAATCTCAAGAACTGTGTCCTTTTTTGTTATGTTAGCATAATCAACGATCGATTTTGCGATGGATTCAGAAATTAGGAAGTGTTGTCCAAGTGAATGACGTCTATTCATCGTCTAACAAAGAGGTTCATTCTTGATTTGCCAGTTATTTCTTCAAGTATCCTCTTTGCAATTTGTTTTACGGGTTCTTTTAGTCCTACTCTATCTTGCAAGTCCTTAAAGTCAGTGAATTTTTTCTTTTCACGTTCTTCAAGCATAGTTTTCATGTATGTCTTGCCAACTCCAGGGATCAATTCCAGTGCATGAATTCTTGGAGTAAGAGGTTGTGCATTGTTTAGATAATCTATGAATCTTTGTTCATTTTGTAAGACTATTTTTTCCACTACTCCACCAAGTTCGCTTTGTGCAGCTGCGGAGATGTTATCATGTTCTAATCTTCCTAATACAGAAAGCACTTTGGTTCTTCCTTCTTTTCCAATGTATACTCTTTCTCCAATTTCAAACGTAGAATTTGGAACACCAAGAAGTTCTAGAATAGTTAATCTGTCTTCGCCTAATGCTGTTATTATAATTCCATCGCGTCCTCTAACTGTTCGAGATTTTCCTCGTGATACAAAGTCTAAGACGTATGCGTACTCTTCATACTTTCTAGGTTGAGTTCTTTCCAAGAACAATCACACTCGTGATTATGCGTTCTCCTTGATAATTTTCAGCATTTTTTCTAGCGTCTCAGTTAGTATCAGCTTTTTCCAACCAAAAGTAAAAGCTCGTAGTTCTGCTTCAGTTGTTGGAAGGTTATTTACAATTTCTACTGCTTCCTCTTCTGTTATGCCACAGTCCTTGACAAGTTGTTGTTTTACTTTCTTTGCAGTCTTTCCGTCTAGTTTAGCAAATTTCAAGACATAGTCATATGTCCAGCGTTGTATCTGATCCATTGATTCTGGGTCAGATTTTTCCATAAGCTCCTTAACTTCAGAAATAGAAATGGATTGTTTCTTTCTTACCTCTTCCATATTTATACACCAAATGGTTTGATATGATCTAATCTTGTGATTAGAGTTTTTGTCTTATTACCAAGCTTAACGTCAAGCGTTACAGTTCTTCGTCCTACATCTGTTACAGTTCCTACCTTACCATGATACCTTCTGTGTGGTAATGCTTTGTGTTGAGATGGATCTATGATCACTAGTGCTCTATCTCCTTCCTTGAATTCTCGTAATAGAAAAGAGACTCCTCTAACACGATCCTTTGTCATTACGGATCTTGATTTATGCATAAAGCCATGTGAATGACCATGTGGCTTCTTAGTAGTCATATTCGAATAGAGTTGAGTTGTCCTTAATTTAACATTTGCTACAAATTTGCCAGAGGAAGTTATCCTACAGAATCAAATTTACGAATCTATTCCTCTGCTTCGTCTTTCTTTTTCTTCTTTGATTCTTCTTCTGGATCTGCAACTCCCGCTTCTGTCAGAGCAAATATTACTTCATGCTCTGGATGATGCGGACTGTCAACCATTCTTGCAATTCTCTTCTTCCCAGATTTCTTAAAGTACACACGATATGTACTTGTATGTGCAACAACATTTCCTCCTATTGGCCTAAGTGGATCACCAAAGAATGTATCAGGAGATGCCATTACTTGGTTTGTTGCAATGGCTGCGATGTTGTATGTTTCAGCAGTCCTTACAAGAAGATGCATGAACTTGTTGAGTCTTTGTTGTCTGATAGAAAGTGTTCCTCTACCAAGAAATTCTGCTCTGAATAATCCTACAGCAGAATCTACTACAATTAGTTTTATTTTACTCTCTTCTATTACAGGACCAGCTTCTTGCATGATTAATTCCTGATGTGCACTGTTGTATGCCCTAGCTACAATAATTCTATCAAGAACCTTTTCAGGATCAAGTCCTTTTGCTTTGGCTATCGAAACAATTCTTTCAGGTCGGAATGTGTTTTCTGTATCAATATACAAAACACCACCATCTAACCCACCCTCTTCTTTTGGTTTTTGCACATTTACACACATGGTATGACAAAACTGTGTCTTGCCAGAACCAAATTCACCATAAACCTCGGTAATAGCTTGAGTTTCAATTCCGCCATCAAATAGCATGTCTAGTGCACTTGTGCCTGTAGAAATCTTGCCAATGTCCTGTCTTCTTTTGTAAATTTCAGTAGCAGTGACAAAGTCCTTGGCTATTTTACCATCTTCAACTAGCTGCTGGCGTGCTTTGGTCACCAATTTTACTGCAGCTTCTAAATCCATTCCAGTGATTTCAGAGATATCAACTGGACCTCTTACAAGAAGATCCATAATGTTATGGACTCCTGCATCATTTAATTTTCTCGTAGTTACGGGACCAACCCCATCAAGGCTATCTAATCTTAAATCTTCCATCTTACCGTA
>CAYSWR010000066.1:0-3653 GCA_964434855.1 uncultured Nitrosopumilaceae archaeon
ATTCTGTCTGCAAGATTTGGTTTTTTTCCTGTTATTATTTTGACTGCCTCTGCAACTTCGATGCCTCCTATTATAGAAAGGATTGATGGATGCACTCCTTCGATACTACATGTTGGCATGGAATCTTCATCAAGTGCCGGGAAAAGACAGTGATAGCATGCACTCTCCTTTGGCAGTATGGTAAAGGCCTGACCTGAAACGCCGACAGCAGCACCAGTAACAAATGGAATGTGTTTTGCAACACATGCTTTGTTAAGAGAGTATCTAGCGTTAACGCTGTCAAGTGCATCTATTACAACATCACACCCTTCAACTAGATCAAAAGCAGTATAGTCATTTACAGAAACAGGCAGTGCCTCTATCTCCACATCAGGGTTCATTTTTTTTAGTTTTTTTGCAGCAGACTCTACTTTTACCTGACCTATGTCAGATTCATCAAACATTGTTTGTCTGTGCAGATTAGATAATTCAATGACATCTCTGTCAACTATGCGTATCTTTCCTATTCCCATAGCAACAAGTCGTGTAGCTATTGGATTGCCTAGGCCACCGATTCCAACAACACAGACTTTGGCATTTCGCAGTTTCAGCTGTCCCTCATAGCCAATTTCTTCAAGCATTACCTGTCTTGAATATCTCTCAAGATCTTTTTTTGAAAGCTCTGAGCCACCTGCAACTGCAGGAAGCATGTAAACTTCATCACCGTCTTTTAGAGTAGTTTGCATTCCGCCAGAAAATCGCATGTTTTTTCCGTTAATGTATATATTTATCAAAGAACGCGGCGTTCCATCAGAGTTTAGAACTCGTCTTTGAAACTCATCACCCATAGTTTGTGAAATTTTGGTAAATGCCTCTGAAAGTGTAGAAGCTGTAACGTCTATTTTTTTTTCGCCTCCACCTTTGTTTAAAACAGACGGGATTACAAATTTGATATTTGCCAATTATCTCACCATGGCAGAAATTTTTGCAACATCTGCTTTCATTACTTGCGGTTTTGGTAAAACTTCCATCAAGACTTCGGTTGCCTTCAGACCATTTCCAGTTACGTAACAAATGGTGGTGTCATTTTTGTCAATTTTTCCCTGTTCTATCATCTTTTTTAGTACAGCTACAGAGACTCCGCCAGCGGGTTCTGTGAATATCCCTTCCGTCCTTGCCAGCAAGAGTATGGCATCTAAAATTTCCTTGTCTGTGGATTCTTCTGCCCAGCCGTTGTATTGTTGTAGTCGTTTGAGAACATAACGACCGTCTCCAGGATCTCCAATTGCCAAGCTTTTTGCTATGGTATCAGGCTGTTCTACAGGTATTATCTCAGTATCTTTTCTCTTAAAGGCGTCAACAATTGGTGCACATCCATGTGGCTGTGCTGCAATCATATGCATCTTTGAGACATTATTTACAAGTGAGAGGCTTTCTAGTTCCTCAAAGCCTTTACAAATTGCATTTAACATGGCTCCACTTCCTACTGGTACAACTAAATGATCTGGTACGTTCCAGTCAAGTTGTTCTGCTACTTCAAATGCCAGAGTTTTTGATCCCTCAACATAGTAAGAACGCATGTTGATATTTACAATTCCTATTCCTTTGCTGTCACCAATTTGAGCTGCAATTCTATTTGCGTCATCGTATGTTCCATCTACTGCAATAAAATTAGCACCATAGGCAAGTGCTTGTGCAATTTTTGCATGTTCAATATCGCTTGGTGCAAAAACATAACATGGAAACCCAGCCTTTGCAGCATGAGCTGCAGTAGCTGATGCAAGATTTCCTGTGGATGCGCATCCAACTGCATTAAAACCAAACTCTTTTGCCTTTGATACTGCAACACCTGCAGGTCTGTCTTTAAATGAGAAAGTAGGATTTACAGAATCATTTTTGATATACAAATTATTCAAGCCAAGTGTTTTTCCAAGCTTTTCTGCTTTTAGTAGAGGAGTCATGCCAGCTCCAATACTTACAATGTTTGATTTTTCTGCAATTGGAAGAAGTTCAAAATATCTCCAGTAAGTATGTTCACGGTTAGCAAAGGTGTTTTTGTTTACAGGCGGAAAATCATAGTTTACATCAAGTGGACCAAAACACTCATCACAGATATATTTGAAGATAGGCGGGTACTCTTTTTTACATTCTCTGCATCGTAGCGATTTTATCTGCGTCAAGATGAATCTGACTTTGTAAAATGATACATAAGGCGTCCTAATATGAAGTTAAGTAACACTTAACTTTTGGTATGAATTTATTTAGTAGAATTTAATCTAGTTCGTGCATTAAAATAAAAACTATAAGCAAAATAATCACGCAATATTGAAAAATAGTAAAGACCTGAAACATTATAAAAAAAATTTTACATATTGAAAAAATATTAATAAAGAATCTAGTTTGTAATCAACGAATTGAACCAGAAAAAAACCATTCCTATAATTGTTGGCATAATAGCTGTTGTCATAATAGCTGTTGTTGTAATTTACACTATGCAAAAATCAGATAGTGAGATCAAACAACAATGGATTGTTTCAGGCCCTTTTGCAATAAGCAAATCTCAATATAAGATAGGCGAAAATGTTTTCATGACTGTAAATGGTTTACTGCCAAACGAGATTGGTAACATTTTCATAATCAGCCCACAAAACAAAACATGGACAGTAATTCCTTTTAATGGAACGGCCAAGGATCACTTCAATTATTATTTCAAACCTGATACCAGCAAGGCATCAAGAATATCCTCTACAGACGAGTTGGTTGGAAGATGGCAAGTAATATTTGATCTGGTTAAATATCAACCTCTTAGCTTTGAAATCATTAATGAAACTCTACCAGGTTTTACAGCTGATGAAGAAACTCAAATTGAAAAATTGCTAAAGCCTACACTTAACAAAACAGGCTAGAATTATTTATTTTCCAAGGCATTGTGAAAGCAGACACGTTCTCCTGTATGACAAGCAGGCCCAGCTGGTTCTACAAGATATATGATTGCGTCAGAGTCACAGTCAACTAGAATTTCTTTTACTTTTTGAGTATTGCCAGATTCCTCTCCTTTCATCCACAGTTTGTTTCTTGATCTGCTCCAAAACCAAGAGTTGCCAGTCTTTTGCGTGAGAGATAGTGATTCTTTGTTGGCATATGCAAGTGTAAGAACTTCTTTAGAATGAATGTCTTGCACTATAACAGGAACTAGCCCATCACTTTTTGAAAAATCAATCTCATCTATTGTTTTTTTCATAAAAATTTTTTATCTTCTTCCTTTCTTAATCTTTCTTATATCCTAACAGGCACACCATTTTCTTTAAGATACTCTTTGACTCTGTCTACAGAATGTGTTTTATAATGAAATATTGACGCAGCTAATGCAGCATCTACGTTAGATTGTAAAAAAACATCAAGCATGTGTTTTGGTATTCCACATCCTCCTGATGCTATGACTGGAATATTGACTGCGTTAACGATCTCTTTTGTTAGTTGGATATCATATCCTTCCTTTGTGCCATCCATGTCTATGCTGGTAAGAAGTATCTCCCCAGCACCAAGCCTTTCAACTTGTTTTGCCCACTCTATTGCATCAAGTCCTGTAGCCGTTTTACCACCATAGATATACACTTCAAACCAGAATTTTTTAGAATCAGAAGAAAAGACATTTTTTCCTTTTTGATAATCAT
>CAYSWR010000067.1:0-3411 GCA_964434855.1 uncultured Nitrosopumilaceae archaeon
TAATTAAAAAAATTATCCTATCATCTAACACTATATAAGAAACCGGTCTGATCACGATCACGTGTCTGGGATGTTAGCTTTAGGGGAAGGCTATGTTTGTGCGCCTTATTTGCACAACCACCCATCAATTGAGCTCAAAGATACGTGGGAAAAATCAAAAGACGTAGATGATATGTATTTTGTGACTGCCACGTTTTCTGAAGAATGTGGTGCCTATTTTCCTATGCGCTCAAACCACTACATACTTGCCAAGTTCAAAAATGCTGTAAAAATGATGAAAGAGATTGAAAAATACAAACAGGATAAGCTTACCTTTGTCTTTACTATGGACGGTGAGTTATTCCAGCGAGATACTGACGGAAAACTGAACTTTGTTTCAGTATATTATTTGGACTATGGTCAATCAGACGACGACATTAAGGATGTTGCATCAATCATTGCAAAACGTGAAAAAGTTAGAAGAGCAGGACTAGTCCATCTAGATCTTACCGGAAATGAAATTCCAAAGTTTGCGTTTCCATATGTTAAGAACTTGCTAGTACTTGAAGTGTCAAGTGACAAAAGTCATCAGAGCGATAACAAATATTGTGAAAAAACAAGACACGATGTTAGCAGAAAAGGAATAACAATGACAAACCTTGTCAGCCTTTCTGTTCTTGATAAGTTAAAATAGAAAAGTTAAATACACTGCCAAATTCTGTTTTTGTAATGAGCAAACCATCAGAACTTGGTTCACTAAAAATTGGATCTTACATATTGCTACCAGTTGACAGTTCTAATGCAGAGCCATGTAAGATAGTTGAATTTGATACAAGCAAGCCAGGAAAACACGGCGCAGCAAAAGCAAGAATTGTCGCCGTTGGTATATTTGATAAGAAAAAATATCCACATGTATCACCAGTCAGTGCACAAGTGCAGGTTCCACTCATTGACAAAAGAGTGGGTTCTGTTATTTCAAAAACTGAATCCATAATCCAAGTGATGGACTCTGAAACCTTTGAGGTGTTTGACATCAGTCAGATTGAAGATGAGATAAAAGACAAGGTTACACAAGGCCAAGATGTAGAATATTGGAAGGTAATGGATAGAACTATTATAGTCAGAATCAAGAGCTAAATTTCGGATGCTGATGATGAGTAGAAAAGCCAACTGATTCATGATGAAGATTATGAGTATTGAAGCATCCTAGGCTTTTCTAATTGATTTTGAATAAGGTTATACGTGAGAATTGACTATACAATAGTACATGAAGGGTTTGTGCAACGTATGCCTTTCTTCAAATATGGAAATCACGATAAAAGACACCCTTTCATTATGTGAAAAATGCTTCAAACGGGTAACCAAGCTAGAAAAAAATTAATTGGTAGCAAAACTTTGTGACTGCACATTGAATCTAGCAGCATTATTTTCCGGTGGAAAAGACAGCACGTTTGCAATTTACAAAGAAAAACAAAAAGGAAACAACATAACATGCGCTGTAACTATTTTTCCAGAATCTGACGAAAGTACATTTTTACACTATCCAAATATTCATGTTACAAAACTACAAGCAAAATCAATGAACATCCCTCACCTTTTTAGCCAAACAAATTCAAACGATGTAGAGACAGAAATGCAAGAAATTCAAAAATTACTTGCACAGGCAAAAAAAGATTATACAATTGAAGGTCTTGTACATGGCGGAATACTATCTAAATTTCAAAAAGAAAGATTTGAAAAAATCAGTTCAAAATTAAATTTGAAAATTTTCTCGCCACTCTGGCAAATAAATCAAAAAGAATATTTGAAAGATTTGATCGAAGCAAAATTTCGATTTATAATTACAAGTGTTTCATCTGCAGGTCTTGATGAGTCATGGCTTGGAAAAGAAATCACAATACAAGACGTAGAAAAACTAGACAAGCTTGCAACAAAACATGGGTTTAATCTGAGCTTTGAAGGTGGAGAAGCAGAGACACTTGTTCTTGACTGTCCTCTCTTTTCATCACCAATTAAAATAATTAATTCAAAGAAAAGCTGGGACGGATACAGAGGAAGATTTGAAATAACCCAAGCAATCTTAGAGCAATAATGCTTGACATTTTAAAAACAGGCCTTCGGGCGGCACTGAAAAAGATTTTAAATTCGTCAGGCATAGATGAGGCACTCATTAAGGAACTTGCCAAGGACGTCCAAAGGGCACTTTTACAATCAGACGTAAATGTAAAACTAGTCTTTGAAATAACAAAAAACCTAGAACAGAGATCACTAAATGAAACCCCTCCTCCAGGACTTTCTCGAAAAGATCACATCGTAAAGATATTGTATGATGAGCTTGCAAGACTGCTTGGAGTAGAGGAAAAACAATTCTCGTTTCAACCAGGAAAGCTAAACAAGGTGCTTATGCTTGGAATTCAAGGAAGCGGAAAGACTACAATCACTGCCAAATTATCAAAGTTTCTAACCAAACAAGGATATCGTGTTGCAGTAGTTGGAGCTGATACCTACAGACCTGGTGCACTTACACAGCTTAAAACAATGTGTGAAAAAGCAAATGTCGAAGTTTATGGCGAAGAAAACAACAAGGATTCTCCACAAATTGTTAAAAACGGTTTAAAACATTTTGAGAGTTCAACTCTTGATATAATATTAATTGATACTGCTGGACGACACAAGGGAGAAAAAGATCTCTTAGAAGAAATGATACAGATAAGCAAGGTTGCCCAACCGGATCTTGCATTACTAATAATTGATGGAACAATTGGGCAGCAATGTTACAACCAGGCAGAAGCATTTCATAAAATAGTACCTGTTGGAGGAATAATAATCACAAAGCTTGACAGCAGTGCAAAAGGAGGAGGTGCCCTTGCTGCTGCAGCTGCCACTGGAGCTCAGATAATGTACATTGGAACGGGAGAAAGAATTGATGACCTTGAAAAATTCTCTCCGACTAGATTTGTTGGACGACTGCTTGGCATGGGAGACATTCAAGCCCTTTTAGATATGGCAAAGCGGCTTGAAAGCGAGGGCGATGAAGAACGACTAAAACGCATATCGCATGGAAAGATGAACATGGAAGACTTTTACTACCAAATTGAAGAGGCTACAAGAGCTGGCGGTCTACGCAGTATCATGGAGAACATGCCTGGATTTTCAGGAATGGTAAAAGAAGATCAATTAGACCAGCAAGAAGAACGCATGAAGAAATGGCGATTCATAATTCAATCAATGACAAAAGAGGAAAAAGCAGATCCTGACTTGCTAAACGCATCTAGGGTAAAACGAATAGCAAGGGGTTGCGGTTGGTCAGAACACGATGTAAAGGAGCTTTTGAAAGCATACAAAAATTCAAAGGACATGATGAAGGCTTCAAAGGGTAGACAGATGCAAGGACTGCTAAGAAAGATGGGTCTGGGATAACTGTTTTTAAAA
>CAYSWR010000068.1:0-3405 GCA_964434855.1 uncultured Nitrosopumilaceae archaeon
AAAACATACGCATCATTTTATAGATATGAGATCTATCGCTACACGGCATTGTATAGTCTTGAAACCATAGATATGGCTCCCAGTACGAACAGAATAACTCTAAGGTTGCCAAAAAATACCTTGGAAGAGCTAAAAAAAGAAGCCAATGAAAAAGATCTGCCACTAAGCTCCCTCCTAGTAAAAATTCTTAACAAAAATGTCTCATTTGACAGGCGTTACAAATCTGTACCAAACATAATGATGTCACAGGCCTTATTCATGGAAATAATAGAAAATTTGGATGAATCAACGTTTGAAAAAATTGCAAAACAAGGACCAAAGATAGTAAAGAAACTATGCACTCTTTCTGGCTGGAAATACGACATTGATTCAATCATAGATAATTATTTTGTAACGCTTGGAAAATATTGTTCGTGGTTTAGGTTTAAACATGAAGTTGATCGCGCAAACTATCAACTAATTTTTGAAACAAACATGGGTGAAAAATGGATAAAATTTCTTTCAATGTATATAAGATCAATATTGGAATCTATGAAAGTTCATATCGATGATGAATCAATAGATGATGGCGTAATAATTTTCAAATTTGTAAAACGATAATGTCAGACGATGTCTGACAATGACGGACAATGACGGACATTGTCACGGTTGGCATCTAAACTACTATATAATTTCCCAAGAATGGAAATGACAATGACCATAAAAAACAGAAAATTACTTTCCACGGTCCTGCTTATCGCAGTGATTTTCATGGCACTTCAGGGATTGCAATCTGCGTTTGCTCTAAAAACTTATGCAACGCACTGGTTTGATCCAACCGCTAGTAATGCAAGGGGAGTTAGTACGTTTTACGCTGTACAAAATGCCGTTAGAAGTGGCTGGTTAGCAGATGCTACATGGGTTAGATCCACTCTTCTAGTTGATCTTCTTGAAATAGGATGGATAGATCCAAACGGTACAGTTAACCCAACATATTACTGTGGTCAAGGTGGTAGTATTTTATCTACATGGGGTTCACCTAGTGACGGTACTACTACTACATACTACATCTACGATCCTCTAAATAATGGCGACTTCGATCTTATTGGAGGGGGAAGTTCCTGTGAAATAAATATAGGAACTTATACATTCGTAAAAGTTGAAACCGGTTACGAAGACTCTGCAAATGGAAATTCATTAGATGTGAATTTGCATAATAATCTCAAGTACTATGATGGTACTTGGAAAGCCTGGAGTTCAACTGCTGGATCACATGGCAAAAACGAAAGCGCAGGTGCAGGTACAGTTGTATACTGTTCTGGAACATGGGCTAAAAGCAATCATGGGGATGGGGCAGGAAGTTGTTAGATATGAAAAAAATAATTGGAATTTCTAGTATAGGAATTGCAGCTGTAGTGTTTGTAGTATCACTCACAATGATGCTTCCAAGTACTGAAGTGCATTCCCTTGCTGAAGAAACCCAATACAAATATCATCTTGGAGCAATGCCACCTCCAATGACCATTGCTGAATATTCTGACAAATTCGTAAATACGATTGAAGAAGCTTCGGCCATAGTCGGTTATGAAGTTCAAGAACCTAAATTCGAAAAGGGAACTGAAATGCAATTAATCGGTATCTATGGTGACAGAATTGTTCAAATCTATGCCTCGCCTCATAAAATAACCACGGATACGACAGACATTGAATTTTTGTATGCCCTAGATGGAGTCGTAGTTCACTATGAAAAACCACTCCAAGAGTATGATCTTCCAAGTCATGTCAAAAAATGGGCAGACCAAAATGGTGTACCCTCTGAAAAAACTAACAATGGAAGAGAAGAAGCAGTAAAAGGTATGTATCAAGGTAGGGGTCATGGTGGAGAAATTGTGGATATGTCAGGAAAGTTAGTTACAGAGAAGAATGGTATCAAAATAATCGTTAAAGGATTTTTGAACCATGGCCAACTACAAAGTATAGCTGCAAACTTTTAACCCTCTTTTCTTTTTTTATAAATTCTACACAAGATTACAGAAGATTTATCAGCAATCTCTAAATTCTATCGTGAATGTATCTATGATGTGAAAATCTTTCTTGTCTCATCCATTATTGTATCTCTAGTATTTTCCTCTGGTTTACCATCTGCTCAAAGCCTCATTATGGGACATCCTTTGGAATTTTGGGATAGTGCAGATATTATTTTAGACGGCTTTGTAATTTCTAACAAGCACATTGAAGCTGATAAACTTGTTCAACATGATGTGAGGATTGAACAATATTTCAAAAATCCAAAACCTGAGAAAATGATTACTGTTTATGGTCCTGATGCCTACAACGAAGATTGGTTTTATCCAAAATTTTTCGAGGAAGGAGATAGGGTACTATTTTATCTCAAAAAAGTAGATGACAAATACATCATTCTGGAGCATTCTGTAAAAGCTACTCAGGAATGTAGTCCTCGAGATATGATAGGATTGTCTACTCTTCCTGGTGAACCAATAGGCAGAGGTGGACCTACTCTATTCTTTGATCCTTATCAGACCTGCAATGGATATCTTTATTCAGTAGATTATTTGTCAAAAACATTAAGGCCATTAAAGCAATTTGAAGCTGGAATTAAACTAGAAGACATTGGATGTACCAAAAACCTTGTATTAGTTGTAAAAATTGATGGCTCTCCCGCATGCGTAAAGGCAGCTAGTGTTACAAAACTTGTAGCATGGGGTTGGGCAAAATCTAGTGAAGTAAAGATGAACTCTGAATATTCTGGATTAACTGATGAGCAAATAATAGATGTACAACATGGGAAGTTAGGATGTGCGAAAACTGGCAACCAAACAGCTTGCGATGAAATGATTCAAGAAAAAATCAGCTATTATAAGAAATTAAACAAAAACCCATAAAGCGTAGAAAAAATTGCCTGTCAAGAATCTAATCACTATTTTTGTAGCAAGTTTTAATAACTTCTATCTCTTATTCTACAAAAGCTTCAGATCTTTTGTAACTCTATCTATCATTGTTTCTGGTGCCGGTCCTATCGAGATACAAGTAACCGTTCCAGGAGCAATTTGTGTGTGCCCTGCATCTGTTACTTCCGACCAAGGAAGATCTAAAGATATGGCATGTTTTTTTACTTGATCTAATTGTTCAAGACTTGTCACTTTGACAACCACTTTTTCCTGTCCTCCCATAACCCACTCTTTATACCAATCTGGATGTGATTTGCGTACGTGTTCTGCTCCTAAGACACAAGCATGTCCTACTTGAGCAGCAATTTTTCCTGTACCCATATCAAGATCCTTTCTTACTACAATTACTTGTTTAATCAAACCCATTACTGCTTTACACAAAGTAATTAGAGTATGTTAAACTTTTGAATTGAAATAAATAATTGTACACAAAATGAAAAGTTATGGATTATGAAGT
>CAYSWR010000069.1:0-3403 GCA_964434855.1 uncultured Nitrosopumilaceae archaeon
TTCTTCCCAATCTGAACATAATGAGCTTCAAATTTCCTAAAATAAGACGGTACTTGTTTGTTGGTCTCAAAATAAAATGCCTCTTCAATTATTCCAGAATCAGTTTGTAATTGTCTGTAGGTAACTAGTCTACCATGAAGTGTAGTAATTGGTTCATTTTTTTTAAAATCCCTAGTTGCAGATATTCCGCAATTGTTTATTTCAGATTGACAGACAATCAAGCCGACCATAAAATTATCAAATTCAATCGATTTTATAAAACATGACATCAATTTTGACTCTTTCTATAACTATATTGTTCCAGAGCAGTTCCAAACCATAGACAGTTTTGTCTCAGGGCCCATTAATTACTCACAAAAAAATAGAATCCCCTCGCTTAGGCATAAAAATCTGCACTGCGTCGTAAAACTCTAAATCAATCCTTAAATAATTTCAAACTGCAAAGTGGATGAATATGAGATTCATAGTTCGCGCTCAAATTCCTACAGAGGCTGGAAACAAAATGGTAAAGGATCCAAACTTTCTTCATGAACTTGAAAAGTATATTGCCACTATCAAAGCGGAGGCGGTGTACTTCTTCGAAGCAGGTGGAGACAGGGTTACTGTGTTCGTAGTAGATGTTTCAAGTGCAGATATGATACCTGCTATTGCTGAGCCACTATTTCAAAAATACTCTGCAAAGGTAGAATTCCATCCTGTAATGGTTTTAGCAGATCTTAAGAAGGCAATTGGAAAACTGGGTTAAAAGCTAAAAACATGCTCTCTACGCACGAAAATTGAAGCTACTAGATTATGACTAGGTTATGATTTGTTGAACAAAAAAAAGAAAGAAGAATATCTTTCTATTCTTCGCCTATAGAGCATTGTCTAGATCTTCACAGTCAGCAACAGAGTCGTTGACCAGATCTCCCGCGTCATCGTCATCGTCTGCAGCAATAAGGAAGTCAAAGACTACCCCATCAGGTGTATGTACATCTACATGTGCAGATTCTGCATTTCCGTTGATGTTGATTACTTTCCATGCTTCTTCTTCACCAATTATTGGTGGATCAACAGTTAGATCTTCTGCCACAAATTCTTGGTAGTGGCAGACAAGAACTTTGCTCTCTTTAGCTGCCATTGCTGGAGCTAATACACTCATGCCCATTATTACTGCAAACAATGTGATTGCAGTTAGGGTAAGTTTTGTGTTCATCGTCATTTCCATTTTTGGAAATAACTAATAGGTATTTAGAGGCAAACTGTGTCAAGTTGCGTCATTTTTTCTAAGATTGTAGTATGCATAGTCATTGCCAGTCAAAAATTTTCAGCATTTAAAAAAATTACTCAGCTATGAAACTAATGTAACGATTTTACTCTAATTTTGACCATAGACACAAAAGATGACATATGATTACAACTTTTTCTTTCAAATAAAAAATTTGTAAGTTTGCAGCTACTCCAATAAGACTGACTACCATTTTTTGTAAAATTGCATTTGAAAACCACGAATACAACAAAATTATAAAAATCTAATTTAATTATAAAACTAATTTTGTGTATGTATTGTACTAAACATACGTAATATTTTATAATTGACTGATCTCTCATTTTCTGTTGGTGATTATAAAATTTGGAAGTATATCAACAACTGCCAAGTACTAACAGGGTTACATTAAGACTACCAAACCAGGTTTTAGAGATATTAAAAAAAGAAGCTGAAAAAAAGGATCTTACATTAAACGCACTTGTAACCAAGATTCTTTTCAAAAACAGTTCATTTGAGCTACATGTGAAGGCCGTGCCTAACATGACAATACCTCCTGAAATATTTATTGAGTTCATAAATAAGAGCAACAACTCTGCAATAGAAGAAATTGCCAAAAACGGACCTTCCATAGTTAAAAAGTTGTTTAGAATTCTTGGTTTAGAGTACAATCTTGAAAATGTAATATACAGTTACTTTGAGATGATTGGAAAATATTGTGAGTGGTACAGCTTTTCTCACCAGATAAAACACAATAAATGCAGACTTGTCTTTAATACCATGTTAGGTCCCAAGTGGACTGTTTTTCTTTCAATATATGCAAAATCCATACTGGAATCGCTTAGAATTCATGTTGATGAAGTATCCGTCAACGACGGTGTAATAGTCTTTGAATTTTCTCCAAGAGTAGTTTGATTGTTTCAGTGAACAGATAACTTTTGTCAGAAATTATTATTTTTTCATATAGGATATAAGTTACAAACCACTTTTCTTTTTGTTGTTGATTTGTGAAAGCATCATAGCTGGTTAGAACTAGTTTGTTGTAAATTTTTTAAGAGAAGAATTATCGAAGATATGGCGCAACTTGACACAGTTTGCCTCTAAATACCTATTAGTTATTTCCAAAAATGGAAATGACGATGAACACAAAACTTACCCTAACTGCAATCACATTGTTTGCAGTATCAATGATCTTTGCAAGCACCGCAATACCAACACAAGCAACAGGCAATGGTGCACCAAGTGGTGCTCACTATAACCTGAATCTCATAGGCGTAAAGAAAACAGATCAGCTTCCAAATGATTCCAACAGTGGACACAGAATATTCGTCAAGCTGTATGGAAATAGCAAGATCCTCCTCACTGAAGGAGACTTTGCAGTCATAGACGCTGATGCAACAGACGCTAACGGCGGAAAGTTCCAGCTACCAGCACCATGTGCTGATGGAACCGGCACTGTATCATGTGGAGATGATTCAAATGCTGAACCTTCGGCTGACAGACAGTACACCGTGTGGATAAGAGAACTTGGTAAACCAGGTGGCACCGGAAGTATCAAGACATGCGCTGTGGATACCTTGGGAACTGCTGATCCAACCGACGACGTATCGTACTGCTTAGTGAGCGATCTCACTGTACCATTACAAAGAGACACTGGAAAACCTGTCTTTACTAATGTTACAAAAGAACTAACAACACTATGCACATCGACTGCTTCAGGAACAGACGGAATATTTGGTACTTCGGATGACATATGTTTGACATCTGAAGACATCTTTAGCGATTCCAACAAAGGATACCTCTGGGACTACAACAGCGACGGACTAAAACTAGTACAGTTAAGATTCTATCCAGCATAGATCTTACACCCTCTCTTTTTTTATATTTAGTAAACTATTCTAAATTGTAGATTTAGGAAAATGATTCATAGAAATAGGAATTGAATCATTCATTGTTTTAGAATCTATACTTTCTATTCTAGTCCAGACTCTCACAGGTCTGAACCCACTGAAGGTTTGGGTCCTGTAAGACTCGACTACAAAACTCCTTCCCAATTTTTTATTTTGCAATTTTAAACAACTCTCGTGCAACACTATTTCTGATTTGATCGCTTTCTCTAAGCATCCTTTCAAGGCGTTTGATTTCCTTCTTTAGATC
>CAYSWR010000070.1:0-3384 GCA_964434855.1 uncultured Nitrosopumilaceae archaeon
ACCACTATTAAAATTTGGGATTTGAACTTGATCCAATAATTTAGCCTAAGGTAAAAAAGTTAGCCTTAGCTAAATTATAAATAATCCACTCTTGTTATTATGATCAAATGCACCTAGTGAAAACAATGAAAGGAAAGATGCTATTAGCTATAATTGCAGGATTCTTTGTTACTGTTATCTATTTTTCCTTACCAATTTTGAATATAGATGCAACAAAGGAGCCAAAGACTTTCCTAACCCATTCTGGTGCTGTTATACAAACAACAGGTGATGTGCTTGATCCTCTATATGTTGCATCAACTGTGGAATTTGATCCTATGGAATATCTCCGAGAGTTCAACTATGGACGAGTTTCACAGTTACCTGATGGTATCACCTTAAGGGAGTTTACTATTATTGCAGAGGACGATAAAGTTATGGAAGTTTCACCTGGCGTATTCTATAATGTATGGACCTTTAACGGCACAGTTCCAGGTCCAACCATAAGAGCCACTGAGGGTGACTTGGTTCGTATTAAATTCATCAATAATGGTACAAAATCACATACAATGCATTTTCATGGAATTCACCCAGCTGAAATGGATGGAGTATTTGAGCCCGTAGGTCCAGGTGGCGGACAATTTACATATGAATTTGAAGCAGGACCCGTAGGTGTACACCCATATCATTGCCATGTAATGCCACTTGAAGAACACATTGTACATGGATTGTATGGTGTATACATTGTGGATCCAAAAGAAAGAAGACCTGCAGCAGATGAAATGGTTATGGTTCTAAATGGATTGGATACTGATTTTGACACTGAAAATAATTTCTATGCTGCAAACACAATTCCGTTTTACTATCAACACCACCCAATCCAAATTAACACCAATGAATTAATCAGAGTATATGTAGTGAACATGGTTGAATTTGATCCAATAAACAATCTACACTTGCATGGCACTCTATACCATTACTATCCAACAGGAACTGACACGGTACCGTCTTTCTATACTGATATGATAACATTATCTCAAACTGAGCGTGGAATTATGGAATTCAAATATGAATATCCTGGAAAATATCTATTCCACGCTCATAAGGTAGAATTTTCAGAAAAGGGATGGATTGGAATATTCCTAGTTAAGGAAAACCCAGATCAAAAATCACAAACGGGGATAGAATATGGAACTTAGTAACAAACCATCAAAAGCTAAACTCATAGCAAGTGGAGTAATTCCTTTCGCATTTGTTATCCTTTTGGTAGCTTACATCTTTGGCCCGGGCTCTGATCTTTTAGATTTAGGTGTACCATTACCAGAGATTACTATGGAGAAAGTCGATTTTGTTTATTCTGAGATAATTGTGACCGTTAGAAATACTGGACCTATTCCTGTAGAGATTGTTATGGCAGACGTAAATGATAGAATACAACCTGCAGCAATTGAGCCCGATAGATTTTTGGAGAGATACGAGACAGTTGTTGTACGAATTCCTTTTGATTGGAATGAGGCACAACCATACATAATTGGACTTACTGTAGGCGATGGAACAAGATTTGAAAAAGAGATTGAAGCTGCAGCGCCAGCATTAGAACCAAATTTTGAACTTGTTGGATTTTTTGCTATAATTGGAACATATGTTGGAATTATTCCAATTATGATTGGATTACTCTGGCTCCCATTTATCAAAAAGATTAGTAAAAACAAATATCATTTCTTTTTGGCACTCACAGCAGGATTATTACTGTTCTTAGGTGTTGATTCCGTTGAAGAGGCACTAAAAGTTTCTGAAGAAAGTCTTGCTGGTAGCTTTAATGGTGCATTGCTTGTAGCCACAGTTATTGTACTGTCATTCCTTGGGCTATACTATTCTGCTGAAAAATTAGTAAAAAGGGCAGAATCATCTAGAATGACAAAACCTGTAGCAATTGCATTGATGATTGCAATAGGTATTGGTTTGCATAATTTTGGAGAAGGACTTGCAATCGGAGCAGCTATTGGTCTTGGTTCTATTGCGTTTAGCACTTTTTTAATCGTAGGATTTGCTTTGCACAATACAACTGAGGGTATTGCAATTGCAGCACCAATGTCCAGAGGAAAAACAATGATAGGAAAGCTTGCAGGATTGGGAATGATTGCTGGGGCTCCGGCTATTTTTGGTGCATGGGTAGGAGGGTTTATGTATTCTCCATTTGCGGCAGTAGTGTTTCTTTCAATAGGAGCAGGTGCAATATTCCAAGTAATAATCACGATATTAAGGTGGATACGAGAAGAAGGCGACAAAAATCTTTCAAGTGCAGCAGTAGCGTCGGGGTTTGCTGTAGGAATGTTAATCATGTATCTTACAAGCATCTTTGTATAGGATACAAAAATTGTTATCACGTATACAAAACAAGTACAAGTTCTGCGACAACAATATTTGTAGGTTTGACAAATCTTTTATTGTTAAAATGTACAAATTTTTTGCTATCTCTTTAGGATTACTTCTGTTACCTTCATTCATGAATATCGATGTAAATGCCCAATCTGCTCATCCAAATCTATTTGTCTCTGCAGAAAATAGCTCCTTTCAAAATCATTTTTCTGGGTCTATGGTAGTTGAGGTTGTAATAAGAGATAGTGACATTTCAGATACTGATGAAGCCAAAGGCGAACCAGATGTTACAATAAATGGAAAAGACCTTCGAATGGTACAAGGTTCTGATGGTAATTGGTATGCTTATTTTGCTAATATCGAAAAAGCAAAACAAGCTGATCAGATTGCATCTGATGCTGTAGCAGGTGAGAGCCTTGACTTTGGTGTGTTTTGTTCTGCTTCTACTGATGTTTCTGTACTTGGTATAGATATTTCAGAAACTGAAGGTGTTTCTATTCCAAGCTCGGATGGGATTACAGGTTCAACTGACGGTACGTCATCCTTCACCACATGTAATGGTTCACTCACCATGCTATTATCTAACCAAAATAATGTTTTAAGGAATGTTAAAAGTCCTAATAATAATACAGGTACTGTAGGTCAAATAGGAATAGATGAAAATGCATGGCCACTAATCCAACTTTTCTCTTTTAGCGATGATGTTACAATTATTTACAATAAAGGAGGAGGTGCTCAAAGAGTTGATCTAAATTATTCAGATATTCCTAACATTTCTTTAAGCATTGATAGAAATGGATATCCAAAAGGTGCCGAAGTCTTTGTAACAGTAAATGACATGCAGTTAAATCAAGATCCTACCGATGTGGATTCTTGGACCTTTAATATTGATTCTGCAAGAGCCACATTTTATCAAGCCTTTACAGAATCAGGTTCATATTCTGGAAATGATGCACTAGTAAATGTAAATCCATATCTTGGAAGCTTGGGGTTTGAAAAAAATGGAAACCTAGGGATGAATTTGGG
>CAYSWR010000071.1:0-3219 GCA_964434855.1 uncultured Nitrosopumilaceae archaeon
GAGCGAAAGCTGTTGAATGGAGAAAGCAAAATGCCCTTACAAGAATAGAAAGACCAAGTAGAATCCAAAAGGCTAGAAGAGTAGGGTATAAAGCAAAAGAGGGAATAGTTGTAATTCGAATGCGTGTTGGCAAAGGCAACATGCGTAAGAAAAGACCCGTTGCTGGAAGAAGACCAAAACACCTTGGTGTAACTAGAATAAAACCAGATGTTAGCATGCAACAAGTTGCAGAACGCAGAGTTCTTGAAAGACATCCAAACATGAAACTTCTTGGTTCATACTATCTCTATAAAGATGGAATGTATCTGTGGTATGAAGTAATCTTGGCAGATCCTTCTCATCCAAGAATCTTTAAAGACAGAGAAATGCGTGGCAAGATTGCCGGTCTTAAAAATTAAGAATTGAAAATATTAGGATTTTTGGTATTAATGTCTATAACCACCATGCTTTTACCTCCAGCATTTGGAGCTATATCTGAAAAAACTGGTCTGAAGAATGACTTTACAATAGAAACTAGCGGATATGATTTTGAAGTAGAAACCATAGCAAATTTTGAAATCAATGACGTGAAATTGAGTAGGGATGACAAAAAACTCATGTTTGATATAACTAGCAGTCTTGAAAACAACTTTGCAGAAATACTGATTCCAATAAATTTGATTGATGGTGACCTTACTGTATTTGTAAACGATGAAGAAATATTTCCACAAATTAGAAAAAATGACAAGATATCATTTATTGTTCTAGAATTTAATGGTACAGGACATAATACTATGGAAATAATTGGCACAACTTATCTGCCAGAATTTTCTGGTATTACTTTACTTGTTATAGGTGTAGCATTTTCTACGATGTTTATATCTAGAAAATTTAAATTTTAGTAACCGTTTGCAAAATCTTCCCACAGGTTAGCACGTGCAGTAAGCTTATTCATTTGATAAAATATGCCTCCGATTATTCCTGCTTGGTAGAATGCATATAGGTATACTTGAGAGTGTGTGGGGTCTGCATGTGATAGACTTAAAGCTATCATAGAAAAGAAAATGAAGGTACCAACAAAGGTGAAAACCTTACTGAAAAATCCTTCTATGCCTACAATTCGTTTTGTGGCAGCCGCCATTATTGTGATACTTGATACAATTAGAAACGTAAGACCGCCATTTGCTTGTATGAACTCGCTTGCCCATGGAATTAGGCCATCTTCCAAAATCGATTTCTGAGGAGAATTTATTCCTCCATGCAAAGCAAAAGTAATAGAACTGAAAATTGCACCCATCATAAATAAGAACAGAAATATCTTTACAGCGGATCTCCTAAACGGGTTTCTTGTTTCTGAAGGCCTCATTACACCATCAGTCAGCTTTATTCCATACAACAATCCTATTGCAAAGGCGGGACCAAACATGAGGTTTATTATGATTGGTGATTCTCTTGTGGTCCTTTCAATATCAGGGCCATATGTTAGGTATAGAATTAACGCAAATGCTGCAGCTCCTGCAAATATGCAAAGATCTATCCAACTTCTATTATGCCTAAGTTCGTATAGGTCTGTTCCCCACTCGTCCAATCTGAAGTTGATTTTTGAAAAAGGCATTAAAAAGACAACTAAAAAATGATTTGCTTAATCTATCAATTCTCTTTACCTTTTATGGTCCTCTCATCTTTGATAACATGTGAAGGTTGCAAGGCCAATAATAGGACTAGGAATAATTGTTATAATATCAGGAATAGTGTTTTACCTTCAAGGCCAGTCTGTGGTTGGACCAGAATCATCTTTTATGTATTCTAATCCTGAATGGATAACAAACGGTCAATGGATTGCAATAGTTGGAATTATAATTTTAGCTGCAGGGGTTGCAATATCAAAAGTTAACTTACGACACCCAAAGTAGTTGTAGTTCGTATCTTGTCTAACTTGCGAATTTTCTTTGTTATGAGATTGTCCATCTGTCTTTCTGTCTCTGTTTCTACTTCTACCACAATATCATAATCTCCATATGTTACATGAGCATCTTTGACTTTGTCTATATCTAAGAGTTTTTTTACAAGTTCGTTTTCTGAACCAAGTTCACACCCGATCAAAACGTATGCTTTTTCCATATTTTACTAACATTGTACGATCTTAAATCTTATTATATTATTCTAAGGATTTTCAAGAACATTTGTCTTGTAATTCGTTTTAAAACCCTGCCTTTATGGGATCTTGTGGTTTCATTATTTCTCTTAAAAGTATCGTAGCATATGATCCTCTAGACAGTGTAAAACTAACTATTGGTTCTGATATGGAAAAATTATCACATTTGATAGCAGCTTGTCTGAATCCTCCTTCATTACTTATCTCTTGCATGGTTTTTGAAAAAAAATCTTTTGCATGAACTTGTTCGGTTTCAAGAACTTTTGAAATATGGTAATCAAATCTATTCTTTCTTGAATATGAATATCCTACAAGTGGTATGGCAAGTCTCTGGCTAGGATCATTTTCAAATCTTCCTAGTATGCTTTTTTTGTCATAGCACACATCTCCAGATTTTGGCAAAAACAACTCTTCTCCATGTTCAAAGGCTGAACTTATTGCACAGTTGAAGACATAGGACTGAAATGCTTGTACAAAAAACCTTCTGATGGTAAGAGGCATGCTTCTCATTGCTCTGAGAGGATCGTCATGTTCAACCATCTCAGACAACACAACTCGTTCAATATCCATCTGTGGAGGAACTTCATCTAGTGCTTGGGCATAGTTTGATTTGTCTTCAAGCATTTTTCTAATCTTTGTATTTTCAGGCAAGTCATGTTCTGAGCTAAATGAAAGAAGGAGGCTGACTGCACGCTCGAAATCATTTTGTAAGATAGCTTTTCCTATTAGGTGTGATACTGGTCTTTTACTTCCAAATCTCTGATAACCAAAAAAGTTCAGTACTCGTTCATATTCATTAAATTTTGAAATCTCTGTAAACGATGCGTCTTCTATTTTTATTTTAAAATGATTTCCAATCATGTCCTTTTTTGTAAGCGGTTTAGAAACATAACCAAGTGATTCTAAACTGTACCTGTTTGTAGAAAAATTCACCGCATTCATTGATGTGTTCATTGAACAAACAAATTGTTCTGTAGTTGCATTTGCGTCTTTTAATCCAAGTGCTTTCAATCTTATTCCATGTATTTTGAAAATTTCAGAAAGAGCATGATTAGTATCGATTCCATGTTTTTTTAATTTGTATA
>CAYSWR010000072.1:0-3209 GCA_964434855.1 uncultured Nitrosopumilaceae archaeon
GCAAGAAAAGAGTTCGGCCTGAATCTTGCAGATTTAGATCTCCGAGTTTTCGGCAAGTTTGATTCGAACTTGCTTGCAGGCTCGATCAAAGTAAGGCCGGCAGTTCACATCATCCATGATGCCATTGTTACAGGGAAGCTAAAGCGTGGACAGACAATATTTGAAGCGACCTCGGGTAATTTTGGGATAGCTCTTGGACAGATAGGAAAGATTGGCCTTGATGTCGTTACCCTTGTCTCAAGAAAGCTTCAGGAAGGAGTGTTTGAGGAATTGAGAAACGAGAAAATACGTATCCTAAATCTTGACATGGACATCTGCCCTGCTCCAGGAATGAAAGACAATCCGAATCTTTTGGTTGCCAAAGCAACCGCTTTAAACATTCGCTCACAGCTCTCCGAATTAGGTTTTGACCCTGCCATTTTTGATAGATCAAGTTCTGAGGTAGAAGCACTTCTTGCAAAACAGGACATAATAAACATGGCAAAGCTTCTTGCAAAGATCTACGGTTCTTTCTGTCCGGAACAATACGACAACGAGTTGAACATCGAAGTACACAGAACTGTGACCGGTGCGGAGGTGGACCAGCAATTGCGTGAACAAGGCCAGTCGCTTGCCGAATTCAAAATTGTCTGCACCTTTGGTACAGGTGGCACCTCAGGTGGCTTGAGCAGATACTTGATGGAAAAATATGGAAAGAAATCGCTTCATGTAGTCTTTCCACTAGGTGATCAAGATGTTGCAGGAATAAGGACAAAAGACAAGGCAGCTGGTTTAAAGTTCTACGAACCTGACCAATATGCGGGACAACATGAAGTAGATTTTGGACAGGCAAAACGTCTGCTGAAATTTTTCGTAGACAAAGGTCACGACATGGGGGAAAGCAGTGCCCTTGCGCTTTACGCCGTGATGCAGATGGCAAACTATGGTAATGGAGGAAAGTTTGTAGTAATAATTGCTGACGGAATCCAAAAGTACAGAAAGAACTTGGAAACGATAGAAAAGAAACAGAACCGTTTGCAGGTTGACCTAAAAGAAGCTGTTTCTGACATCGGGAGCTACAATAGAGTTCTCTGGATTCACACAATGTATACTCCACGCGAGGAAGGAATAGAGCTAATCGCAAATTCGCTTGGAGTTGATCAAAGCAAGATCTTTGTTCCAAAGGCAAGGGTCGTGGAGCAATTTTTGGCAACCCAAAATATTCCAAAAGAACTTGATGACGCGTTGGGAGGAGCTGATGGAAAATCATTGCTTGTCTGCATGATGGGCAATACTTCGCTCATGGTCGCAAAAGGACTAGCACAGAAAGGAATTGTAGCTGAAAGTTTGAATGGCGGAATATCAGCACTTTCTCAGGAGAAGGGTAGACCAATTTCTGAATTGGTGCGAATGGCTACCGAATAATAAAGTAGTATTTCACAAAAGTTCGATGCATAAAACACAAACCATTTTTTTAGATTCACAGAAATATGGTTCATTAATACAAAAAATAGTGAATAAAGTCATAATTCTAGGTGGGATAATTGTAGCACTTTTTGTCTATTTTTTTATGACACTTGTCATTTTTCCCCAAGAATACCTATCGCACCAAGTCATTAATCCACAGCCAACACATACCATAAAATTGTCTGATGATAAAATCATACTTGGCAAATCATTTGTGATTGAAATAGATGTAGAAAACAAAAATGATGTGGCAGATATCTTGATTACTTCTGTTGCATTTCCAAAACTGCAAAAGATTGGAAATGAAACCAAAATAATTTCTTATGACTTTACACAATCTCCAGCATACATTAAGATTGGAGATAAAATCAACTCAGGATATACTCGTGGAGGACAGATTATTTCCAAATATCCCTCCATTGAAGCGTATAGTAGAAATGTTCCACCAGATTCCTCATATCACATGGCACTAAAAATTACACCTCCCGTCGCAGGCTCCTTTGAGATGTACGTTAAAACTATAGCGATACCTCATACAACCGAGCTTTCTCACTATCCACATGACGGATTTTTAGATCCTCAGGGAGAATTAGTCGCAGTGTATCATGTGATGGTTAATCCTTAATTATATAAAATATCAAAGCCATCTAATGGAAAAATCACAAAGGAATTTTTTATCAGAAAATTCTTCAAATAAGCTATTTCTTTTGTCCAACCTTGTGATCAGCTTTGGAATTTTACTAGTTACTATTGGTGGAGGATGGGATATCACAAACCATCTTCTAAACAAACCGGAGACGTTTTTTTCTCCACCCCATGCATTACTATACGCTGGTGTTGCTACTGCACTTGTTGGAACAATATTGATGCTTATTAGATGGTTCAAGTTACCATCTGATGAAAAATCCAAGTATAGATTTCCTGTAAAACTTGGAGTAACTGGAATCATCATATTGGTTGCAGCAGGTCCTATTGATTTTGCATGGCATAGTAATTTTGGTCTAGATGGCCTTCTTAGTCCTCCTCATCTAACATTGATTACTGGGATGTTTTTGTGTGCAACAAGTTCAATGATCTCAATTCTTCGCTTTGGAATGTCATTTAGGGGTGAATCGTATTCAATCCATCATTTTTTGGTGGTGCTAGCCTTATTGCCAGTCTGGATGGTCTCGTCAGGATTTTTGTATTCCTTTTCTTTGCCTTTCTCAAACACAAATTATTTTGATTTTAATCCAGACATTTACTTTGCAGCAGTTTTTGCAACCATTTCTATGCCATTATTAATCTCAACAATTCTTGTTTTATCATCCAAGTTTGCAAATTACAAGTTTGGAATCTTATCCATCACTGGAACACTATTGTTGGTAATTAACATTGCAAATTCCATTGTTCCCAATCCTTCCTTGGTAGAGACCATTCCATTTTACATCATGACTTTGATTCCATTTGTTGTATCAGATGTTATTCTTGCTATGAGCAAGAAACGCGTATCCGCATTTGCGGCTGGAGCAATTCTTGGTTCAACATTTTATTTTTTGTATTTCCCGTTTATTACACATGTATACAATGAGGTAATCTATGATAGAATAGTCTCTGGCAGCGTGACTTCACATGTTTATTTTGAGATGATGCCATTGGTGTTTCCGATAGTTATTGGTCCTGCAATTATTCTGGGAATAATTGGCACCAAGTTTGCAGAAAAAATTTTCTGGAAGATTCAAAAGAAAAATGCGTTGTCAGCTTAATCAAAGATGTTTTTAGAG
>CAYSWR010000073.1:0-2954 GCA_964434855.1 uncultured Nitrosopumilaceae archaeon
AAGAAAGAAGCTAAAGAAGAGAAGAAAGAAAAAAAGGAAGAAAGTAAGTAATGGCAGGAGGAAAGAAGGCACCTGGAGGAAAGAAAGGTTCCAGTCCTAGTGTTTACAAATATTACAAAGTAAAAGGAGACAAGACAGAAAGATCAAGAAAAGAGTGTTCTAGATGTGGCAAAGGAGTTTTCATGGCAGTGCACAAGAACAGACACACATGTGGCAAGTGCGGATTAACTGAATTCATTCAATAATTAATACAGTTTTTTCTTTCTAAGCTTTGATGCTTTTTGTTCAAGCTCATCAAGTTTTGATGTCAGTTTAGGATCTATCTTCGTATTAGCAATTACATTTGCTGGTATCTTTACAACGTTTGTATCCAGGGTTATGGTTATTGCAGGTAATTTTTTTTCTATCCAAAATTTGACAACCTTGTCTTCTAGTTTGTAATCTTTGAAACCCTCTGGAAATTTCTTTGTTATATGTAAAAGCAGGGTTTTATCATCAAAGACCGCTCTTGGATCAAAAAGTCGTTGCGTATCAGAATAAATTCCCTCAAAGAGGTTTCCTGAAATCTCATCTGAGACAAGATCCATCTTGGAGACCTTTCTAATTAGTTCTAGATAATGTAGAAATTCGTGCGCAAGTATTGCATGTATGGTTCCTTTTAGGCCATATGCAACAAGGGGTGCAGTGATTTGAATAACAACCTTAAGGTGTTCTCCAGAGATGACAGGTATTGTTCTTGCAAACAATATTCCATAATCAAATGAACTTGCGTTGGTAATTACTACAGATGGTTCTACATAGGCTAATGGAAAGTTCATGTGTGATGCTTTTTCTATTCTGTTAATTCCTGAAATTACTATAGGAAATCTCTTTACAATAAGAGAATGGATTTTGTCAGATAAAAGACCGTTCTTGTGTGCTTCATGAACTTTTTGTAAAGGATCCAATGAGTAAAACTCGAGTCAGACTATAAAAAACGTTAGTAATGGTGTATACAAAGTTATTTTGTCAATGCTATCTCGTAAAAATCAAAAACTGTGCATTTGCAAGGATTTTCCAATATACTACTCAAGCTTGGTGTTACTTCAACTCCATCTGCAAATCGTTTTAGTGGAACACCACCATCGGCTTTCATTAAAAGTGAAAACGAATTACTAGAATTTTTCTTGTATTGTATATCTGATATGTGTCTTTGATTTTTCTTCCCAGAGTTTTCATATATTGCAATTGGTTGTTTTTCCAGTTTGCGCAGGTTTCTTAGTTGTGAAGATTTGATCTCATTTTCGGTTTGTACTTGCATTGCAACTTTGGATCTGAATCTAATTATATTTGATGGAATCTTTTCAATAATTTTTAGATCACGAATAACTACTCCGTCAAGTGCTATTTTTTTGGCTAGTCTAGGCTTTCTTTTGTGAGGATTTACAAGCTTTGCAAAAAATGGTCTACCCCTGCCTAAAACTAGACTTGTCTCATCTTCGCTACCAATCCAGGTTATCTTTGCTTGCTGAGCTCCAAATTTTTCATACAAAAATCTAGCAATTTTTCCTTCTACACTATCAAACTCCGATATTCCATGAAACTCGCACACGTAACATCCTTTTCCTCTACATTGGTTACAGGGTTTTTGTTTTTGTGGTATTCCTCTGATATTCTTTGTGTATCTCCCAGCAAGAAAAAGTGGTTTTGGTTTTATTTCACATTCCTCTTTTTTAAAGTCAAGTGTAAATACAATGTCAGGATTCTGATAATCAACACTGGTTTTTGTTTTTCTTCCAAATCGTTTTCCAATTTCTCTGTTAATATCACCTTTAATGCTGTTGATTCCCTGAAGCTTGAATTTGGAACGGATTAGATCATCTCTATCTAAAATGGATGGCTGTAGAATAGCTCCCACCAAAAATGATGAAAATTCGTAATCATGTGACATTTCATACATTTTACAAAGCTGTGTGTCAAGCTTTGACATGATGTTTTTACAAATAAAACAGCTCTTTGGATTATTTTTTCTTAAAATAGATCTGATTTTTTTTCCAAGTTTTTGATGTGATGCCAAACCAAGCTTGGATGCAAATAATCTTCCCAAGCAGTTATCGCACAGATTGTGTTCTTTTAAAATTTCTTTTGCGTCAGAAATTATTGTTTTGATGTTTGTCATACCAGATTTACTCATAAAGTCTATCAAACCGGTCTGTTTTATTCGTAATTATCCTAAAGAAATTTTTATGATTACCACGGGAATAGTCGTCTTTTTGATTCTTTATCGGTTACACTAATTGCTTTTGTAGGGCATGTCTGTGCAGCATCAAGGATTCTTTCAGCAGATGCGCCTGCAGAATTTATTACGTGAGATTTTGGATTTGTTCTTGCAAGCTTGTCTACTGAAAAAACATTAGGTGCTATAGTCTCACAGCTGCAGCATGCTATGCATTTACTTTTGTCTACTTCTGCATCAACTCTCTGCTCTTTTCCTACCTCAGGTTCTTCAACTTCCTCAACTTTTATGGTTTCTTCTTTTCTTCTTTCATAATTTTCCCAAAAGACTTTTTCATAATATCTCCAAAAGTCTTGATAAGCTGATTCTGTATGTCTGGTGTATCTACCCCAGTCTTCTTCTGGCGGTTTATCAGTCGGTTTTGCACCCCACCAAGGTTTTTTCTTTGAATTAAAAGTATGATCCTTATCTGAATTTCTTTCACGGTATTTCCAAGTTGAGTCGTGTGTTTTAGAATGAATTGTCCTTTTGTATTCTATTCTAAGAAATTGATATGCCTCTGTGATCATCTTGAATTTTTTCCCATCTTTTTCTGATGTGTTTTTGTCAGGGTGGAGTTGTAATGCAAGTGTTCTATATGTCGATTTTACTTCTTTAAATGGCACATCGTTTTGTAGACCCAGAATTTGGTAGCACTGAAAACTGTTCACTACTTATTAGATACAGAACTATTTTAAAA
>CAYSWR010000074.1:0-2930 GCA_964434855.1 uncultured Nitrosopumilaceae archaeon
CTGCCATCCATCTCCACTTTGGGTCTGCCTTGAAAAATGAGAAATTGAAATATTGACGCTTTTCTTCTGACATGTGGCACTAGTCTCTTTTGGGCTTTATTAAAACTACGACTGTACTGGTTCTTGTATGCCAAGCCAGCCATAACCTTTTTGTTCTAGCTCATCTGCAAGCTCTTTTGGTCCTTCCTTTATAATTCTGCCATCTGCAAGAACATGTACATAGTCAAGCTTGGAGAGGAACTTGAGTATTCTTGCATAGTGAGTAATTACTATAATTGTAGCATCCGGTCTTGCAGTAAGACTAATTGCTTTTGCAACAGATTGCACTGCATCTATATCCAATCCAGAATCTGGTTCGTCTAACATAGAAATAACTGGTTGCAATACTGCCATCTGTAAAACTTCGGATCTCTTTTTTTCTCCACCAGAAAATCCCTCGTTTAGATATCTGGATAAAAAGTCATGCTTTAGACCAACTGCGTCAAGATTTTTTTTAAGATAATTTTGAAATTCTCTTACCGTAAGAAACACTTCGCGCTTTTCGCTGCCAAGTGATTTTGAAAGTGCATTATATGCTATTCTAAGAAAGTGTGAATATCCAACACCAGAAACTTCGGTAGGATACTGGAATGCCAAGAACAGTCCTTTTCTTGCCCTTTCATCTGCTTTAAGATCTAGGATACTTTGTCCGTCAAGTATGATGTCACCTTTTGTGACTACATATTTTGGATGGGCAAGCAATGTGTAAGCAAGTGTGCTTTTTCCAGAACCGTTTGGTCCCATGATAGCATGAACTTCGCCAGGACCTGTCTTCAGATTTACTCCCTTGAGTATCTCTTTTCCGTCTCTGGATACATGCAAGTCTTTGATTTCAAGTATAGCCATAATTTTTGATAGGTCTCATTTCTGTATATAAGTGAACGAAAAATTAGCTTAATCTAACTATATGCCATGTGGAACAATTATTCAGTTTTTTATCAATTCTGAGATAAACCGTATTTCCTTTTTATCTGTAGGATTTTATCTAAAATTTCACTAGGATTAAGAATGGCATCGGTACTTACCAAAATTAAGCTATTCGTGCCAATGGGAATGGTTACACGATTTACTTTTTCGTATGTTTCAAGTGCATAAATTGAATAACCTATCTTTGGAGCCAGCAATTTACGTTTAGCAAATGTCTTGACAACATCCTCTAGCGAGTCTACAGTTTCTTCCTTGTCAAGAAAAGAATTCAATCCCTCTCGCAACTTTCCATACAGTCCACCGCTGTCATAGATGCCTACATATCGTATTCTTGAATCAGTCTCTATAACTTCGTCACAAAATCTGTTATAATCCAATATCATTGGATAGTAAATCTAGTAATAATGTATTATCATTAGACAGAATTATACCAATACTCTATTTTGAGACGAACTACCGTCTGCATTAACGAAGATTCTGTTTCCATCTGGACAGCATTTAAACACTGAATTATCCAAGATGTCATTTTTAATATCTTAAATGACGGATGTTATCAAAAAATTTTGATTTGCCTATGAACACGGCCAAAATTGTAGTTAAAATTAGTATTGGTACCACCATGTTACTGAATTCAGGAATTACTTGTCTTCCTACGATTTTAATCTCCTTACTGTCTTCAAAGACTGGGATAATAAGTCTAGTTAAATTTCCTTGCATATTTCTAATTGCATTTGTCTCTTGTACGTCATCAATGTATACTCCAATAGGAGTATCAATGAGAGCCTGTGGGAGAAATATTATCAATACATCCTCCTCGATTCCTTTTGAATCATATTCAAACGTAATCGACTTTGATGCGGGATCTATTTTTGCAGTATCTTTTAGTTCTCCTTCTAAAATATAATCAATGTCAAAACCATTTCCACTCTCGTCAAACTCAGATCCTACGCTCAACAACTTTTTTGGTGTTCCTTGGTATTCTGACTCCTGTGCATATGAAATGCCGATAATGGAAAAAATAACCAATATGGTGCAGACTAGTAAAATCTTCATTGAATAGATCTATTACACAAGTTATTTTAGTTTTATTAAAAAAAGAAAAAGGGTGGAGTGTTTAGTTGGGGATGAATCTTAACTGTGCTAGTCTGTGACCGTTTGCATCAACATCCCATAGATATTGATAAGCGGCGTCATCAAAGATCTCAGTCCTGAAGTTACAAAGTGTGTCAAGATCATCTGTGTCGATGCAGACTGTTAGGAGTTGTTTTGACACATTAGTGAATTTTGCACCACCTTTGCCTAGATTAGCGCTTGGGACAGCAACGGTTTCTGTGGAACATTCTTCAACACCTGCGAGAACCCTACATGTTACTATGTTGTAGTCAGTGGCGCTTGGTTTTCCAAGTACTCGTATCCATACCTCGTAGAGGAAAGTACATGCTCCACTCAGATCACTACAATCGCCGGGATATGGCAATCGGAATTTTCCCATGCCATCTGTTGCATCAGAATCTAGGACAGCGAACGGTCCTTCATACAACAGGATTTTTGTGTGTCCATCTATTGGTACAAAGATTCTGTGTCCGTTGTTGGTTTCATCGTTTGTCAACTTGTCGGTTTTATCCATTCCGATAAGATTTAGCTGGTATCCGCCAGAACCGACACCACCGGCGCCGTTTCCTGCGAATGCTTGATTGCCAAATCCCATCATTCCTACAATAGCAAACATTGTTACTGCAAGAGAAAGGATTTTTGTTTTCGTATTCATTATCCATCAGAAATTTGTATCAAATAAATAAGTTGCGCAGCTTTGATGCTATTGTAATGATCAGATCGAGCGATCGAACTTTCATCTCTTATAAGAATTTCGTACCACTTTTGGGAATTTTTTTAAAACTTTTTGTCAGTGTTGTTATATTACAAACAGATCGCATTTTCAGATCAAAGATCGTTTTTTGTTCCAA
>CAYSWR010000075.1:0-2869 GCA_964434855.1 uncultured Nitrosopumilaceae archaeon
TTTCATCCTTTTATCAAAATTAGGATTAGAAGGATATATTGATTCTAGTACATTCATCTAAATGAAACAGTAATTATCTTACAGATCATTAATGATCCAATATTCCGATCTGTTTTTGAATTAGGTTATTGTCTCACAATTGCTTTAATATCAGATGTAAAAGAGTTCGTAATGAATTCAAAACTGACTTTGATGATTGGAGTAGTTGCCATGATGGCAGCAGCTGCAATTACAGGAACATACAACCAAATGAATACAGCAAACGCAGAAAAAGATGACGAGCCTGAATTTGTAGATTCTTTTGACTTGGAAGGGTGCACATGGTCATCCACAGGAAGCAATCGCTACTTTATCCTAGAGCCAGGGTACCAACTTGTACTCAAAGGAAAAGAAGGTAATTCAGTAGTCCAGCTAACCATCACAGTTCTAGATGAAACAAAAACCATAGATGGTATTAAAACTAGGGTGGTAGAAGAAAGCGAAACCAGCGATGGAACATTAGTAGAAATCTCAAAGAACTATTTTGCAATTTGTACAGAGAATGACAACATCTTTTACTTTGGTGAAGATGTAGACATTTACCAAGATGGACAAGTCGTAAGCCATGATGGTGCATGGTTACATGGAAAAAATGAAGCAAGAGCAGGATTGATAATGCCAGGATCGCCAATTGAGGACTACGCATTTTATCAGGAAATTGCACCAGGTGTAGCGCTGGACAGGGTGGTTATCGAAAGTCTTGACGAGAGGATAAAAACACCTGCTGGAGTCTTTGAGGATTCCTTGGAATTCTTTGAAACAACACCTCTTGAACCCACTGCAGAAGATTTCAAATGGTTTGCGCCTAACGTAGGATTAGTAAAGAGCAATACTCTGAAGCTAATTGAATATGGATACGTAGAGTAAGACTAGGAATCATCACTACGATCCAAATTTCTTTCTTTTTTTAATCAAATAATCTAGGATTTCTTAGAAAGCAACACAGGAGGTTTGACATCACATTTTCGAACTTTTAAAAAATTAAATTCAAACTATTAAAAAAATCAAGACGCCAGGTAAGGGATTCGAACCCATGTGTGCAGAAGCACAACCGCTACCTTGTTTTGATCTCGAGGCGGTCGCCGTACCACTTGGCTAACCTGGCAACTGCAAGACTTCGTACTTTGATCAATAAATACACTAAGAATGAAAGTGATCAAGTATATAATAAAGGATATAAAGTAGACTATTTATTACAAAGATCAGTTGGAGACCATTTCCAAAAAAGTCGTCTCAATTGAGTTTGGGGGCAAAAAATACGTGCTTTCCGACGAGATGACCATTGAGAACTTTTTGTCAAGTCTGGGATTTGATGACAACGAACATGTACTCCTAAGACCAACAAGAGACGGCTTTGCCCTGACTCTAAAATAGTGTAAGAATTGATAGTGGATAGTTTATTATTGATACCATACTTACTAATATCGCAAACAGGTGCTAAAAATAGATGCCAAAGTTTCGTGTTTCCATAACAATTGACAGTCGCATAGCAAAAGAGATTGAAGACTATTACAGAGATAAAGTCAAGACCGCAGCTGAAAAAGGCGAGAACATTCCAAAGCTTTCAAACATATATGAAGAAATCATAGAGCGCGGCTGGGAAACAAAATCCAGCCTTCGCAAGAAATAGGAAAGCAAAAATTCACTGAATTATTACAATATTTTGTGGGTCTTGATCTAAAGCCGCTTGTTGTACGCGAAAAAACAAATCTTGAATCATTTGCATCCAAAGTCATAGCAATTGATGCGTACAATGCAATCTATCAATTCTTGGCAATAATTCGCGGTCCTGACGGGATGCCGTTAAATGATTCCAGGGGAAGAATAACAAGTCATATCAGCGGGCTATTTTATAGAAACATAAACTTTCTTTCACTTGGGATAAAACCTGTTTATGTTTTTGATGGAAAGCCTCCATCACTAAAATCTGCAGAAATAGCACGACGCAAGCAAATAAAAAAAGATGCGACAATAAAGTATGAGAAGGCATTGACAGAAGGAAAGTATGAGGAAGCAAAAAAGTTTGCTCAACAAACTTCAGTGCTACGAGATGACATGGTTGAAGACTCTAAACATTTGTTGAATCTTTTTGGAATTCCGTTCATTCAAGCTCCATCAGAAGGTGAAGCTACTGCAGCAAATCTTACTATCACAGGACAGGCGTATGCTTCTGCAAGCCAGGATTTTGACTCGTTGTTATTTGGGGCAAAAAAACTTGTACGAAATTTCACAAATAGCGGTAGAAGAAAGCTTCCAAACAGAAATACTACCATAGAGATCGAACCTGAAATAATTGATCTTGAGAAAACTCTATCAGAACTTGGTATCACGCGTGAACAATTAGTAGATGTTGGGATTCTCATTGGCACTGACTTTAATCCAAATGGTTTTGAGAGAATTGGTCCAAAGACTGCACTTAAAGCAATAAAAGAATATGGCAAGCTTGAATCTGTTCCTCAAATTCAAGAAAAGCTAGAAGAGATAGATTACAAACAAATCAGACAGATATTTTTAGAGCCAAAAGTGGCTGATTCTTCCGAGATTAAATTTGGTGAAATAGATTTTCAGGCAATTACAAGTTATCTTTCATCTGAGAGAAGTTTTTCACTAGACAGGGTTGAAACTTCACTTAATAGATTGAAAAAGGCCAAAGAAAGAAAAAGTCATACCCTTGAGCAGTGGATGAATTAATTTAAGGATCTACTAGTTCGGTAACTTGTAGAATCTAGATCTGTGTTTACCTGAAATTACGCTGCTTATCATTGCCTATGGAATTGTATCATTCCAAGGGGTAACAAAATACTTGTATGTTCCACCATGTCTTGGAGCC
>CAYSWR010000076.1:0-2832 GCA_964434855.1 uncultured Nitrosopumilaceae archaeon
ACCATCATGGGACTATTTTGGACCCACTTTGTACTAAGAGCAATGAATTTGAACCTAAAATAAAAAAGAAAAAAGGGTAGCCCAATACGGTGTGTATGATCACTATTCAGTACTGAACTGACTCGACGTGAGACTCTGATTGCCGCTCTCTTCTATGGCTAACACTTCCCAGTTGTAATTGGTCCCTGGCTCAAGGAATTCCTTTGGGATAGTTATTTGGGTCACAGAGGCGGGCAGATACATACTGAGTCCGCGTTTTCCAATCATGTTTGGATGAGGCGGTTCATCCTTCTCGATAATGAGTTGGTAAGAAATGATCTCGACGTCAGATTCATCGATGGTTTTCTCAACTTTACTCCAGCTCACCACAAGGTCGTCCACCGGGACGAGAGCACCTTCAGTAGGTGATATAAGATCAGGGCCCTTAGGAATGACATGAGTCAACAAGGCAGTCCCTATCGTCTTGCCTTTCTTTTCTCCAGCTTCGATTGCAGATCCTGTAAATACGTAATTGCCTTCTGGTAGAGTTTTCAACAACTCGACAATAGGCACATCGGCATTTTCTGGCTCTACAGTCTCAAAGAAAAGTTCAGTAAGTCCAAGTTTTCCTAGCGTTCCTGTGGCTTTGAATTCCAACACCTTTCCTTTTGGACCACTAAGCGTGATCTTGTTCCAACCCTCGCTATCAATGAACCCTTGGAATCCGGTATCTTCGTCCTTTGCATTGTGCTCGATATTCAGCTTGGCTTCTTTGAGAGGAATTACGGCATCTGAACCATCTCTTTGGCCGTTTTCAGCACCAGCTATGCTCATTCCGTTGTATGTACTAGTTGTTACGATTGCAGCAATTATTGATATTGCAGCAATCAATAAAATTGGTTTTGATTTCATTGCTCCTACTTTGATTCTGAGATTAAAACAATTGTGATACAGTCATCTGATTTTATATGATGTTATAATTGGAGATTATTCCTAATTTGAGGAATATTTCTAGTTCATTTAGAGAAGTGCATTAGAATCGTTATATTGATTTATTCATATTTTGTTTGCCTTTTAGAATCAAATGGTCTTTTCAATCTTTTTTTGTAGGACGAGATAATTCTCATTCTATAGAATTAGAATCAGAACTTGGAATATTTTTAGTGTTTAAATAGCAAAAATACTGTTTAGTGTCATGTCACAAATAACAAATGCACATGAGCAAAAATCAGTCTGGGTTTTGGTAAGCAGACTAAAAGCAGATACAACCGAATTGGATCTTAAAATGATTGTTCCATCCGTGATTGAACTTGTAAACGATTGGCAGTCAAGGGGAAATTTCATTTGGTCTGGTCCTTTCAACGATGACAAAACTGGAATGGCAATATTTGAAGCCTCAGAAGAGAATGCAAGGACCTTTTATGACAAGTATGACAAGATTTGTTCAGGTATACTAGACTATCATCTAGATCAATGGGGCGCACTTCCGTTTCTTTCTGCAATCTAAAACCAGATTTTGTACCTATGTCAGAGCTTTCATCATGATTTTACCATATCAGATAATGGTCTACGTTTCACGGATGAGATAGTTTTGCGAAAAGATAATCATGTGCACAAGTGGCGTATTGTAGAGGGCCATTGGCAGTGCGAAATTTGTGGAAGAAAATATGGTTCAAAATAAAAAATTCGTGTTCTTTAGAGATTGCTGATAAATCGTCGGTATGGATCTGGTAAGACCCAGTTACTGCTTTGAAGTTAATTTAGACCCACAATACATCGTATACAAATTTGTATGTATACATATATGTATATATACAATGAATTTCTACCTATAGGTAGAAAATGAGCAAAGTTGTCTTCCAGAAGAGAGGAGCTGCGAACAGTGGCTCCAGAACTACATCCTCACACATGCCACGCCTTGATACCATACAAATGGTAGAAGAGGTTATTTCGGGCAAAAGGGAATTTAGTTCTAAAAACAGACTCTGGAGAACCCTTCCAAAGCAGGTACAATACAAGACCTTTACTACAATCCTGAATTATCTGGAAAAATCAAACAAAATAATGTACGACAAGAAAGGTTCCATTCTCTGGATATTTGCAGACAATCCAAAACTAAAGAAGCTTCACAGAGAATCTACAGTGCTAAGATAAGCTAGTAGCCAAATCTCTGTTCATATTCTTTGTGGTCAAATGCTTCCAAAATAGTGCAGACTTTATTTTGTTTTGTACCATATACGGTATACACAAGCCTCCATCCTGATCTTAGCTTGAAACGAAATAATGTGTGTATTTTATGTTCTTTTATGTATTTTTGTGGCCAGCGATCTCTTGGAATTTTATCTCCTTTTGAATAATCTTTCTTTAGCAGATCTAACGCTTCATTGATCTCTTTGTATCTATCACTTTGTTTATCTAATGAATTAAAAAAGTCCATAAAATCAGGAGCACCACGGACAGATGTTTTCTCTTTCAAGATAGGTCGGATCTCATAATAGAAATTATTATTTAACTATAGATGTAGAATTAAGATCCATCTAGCTATGGTGTAATAATTTCATTTTTTCATAAAAATAAATTTCAACGGACCCGATGGGAACCATATACCATCATGGAACTATTTTGGCCCACCTTATTCGTAAAATCTAGTTGGAGTTTTCTTTTGATCCAAGAATTATAATGTTATTTGATTAACCCATTCTGAAGATTTGAGTCCACCTTAATTCCGAAATAACAAATAATCCACAATTTTTAGTTCGTATATGGATAATGTGTGGGATAATGTGTATGAAAAAGACACTTCATTTTTTGGCGATAAACCAAGCAACTTTGCTCTTTCATGTTACAATCTCA
>CAYSWR010000077.1:0-2644 GCA_964434855.1 uncultured Nitrosopumilaceae archaeon
TTTTGCGGTCAAAGAACTAAGAAAACGATACAATGTTGAAATCAATCAGGGGAAAATTCCTATGTCAAAAAAAGATCTCCTATCGAAAATAAGGGACAAGGATGGGCTTATTTGTTTTCCATATGATACCATAGATTCTGAGGTAATTGATGCTGCAAAAAATCTCAAGGCAATTAGTACCTATAGTGTAGGATATGATCAAATAGACATCAAACATGCTGCTAAGAAAGGAATTGTAGTAAGTTATACACCAGAAGTTTTGACACGCGCAACAGCTGATCTTACTATAGCCTTAATTCTTGCCCTCTTGCGCAGAGTGACAGAAGGAGACAGAATCATTCGCCATAATAAGTGGAAGACAATTTTTGGTCCTTATGATTTCCTTGGAACTGATTTTTATGGAAAAACTCTTGGAATTTTTGGTATGGGTCGAATTGGAAAAGCGGTGGCTAAAAGGGCCAAAGGCTTTGAAATGAATATTTTATATCATAACAGACATAAACTGTCAAAGATTGAAGAAAAAGATCTTGGAATAAAATATGTTACTCTTAAAAGATTATTTGAAGAAAGTGACATCATAACCGTTCATATACCCTATACAGAAGAAACTCATGAGATTGTGAATTTACAATTGTTTAAGAGAATGAAACCAACAGCATTTTTGATCAATACAGCCCGTGGCAAGATCATAAAAGAAAAAGATCTAATTTTTGCATTAAAGAAAAAAATTATTGCGGGTGCTGCTCTGGATGTATTTCAGATAGAACCAATAGATAGAAAACACCCACTTGTGAGAATGGAAAACGTGGTCTTAACTCCTCATATTGGTAGTTCTACGAAGGAAACGAGAAGAAAGATGGCTGAGATAGCTGTTGAGAATCTGATACTTTCTCTTTCTGGCAAAAATCCAAGATATGTGGTTAACACATCTTAGAGGTGAATAAGGTCATCCGGATCCATTCGTATGCAATCTGTGCCTACTGTTTTTAGTTCTGTAAATTGTATTGCTCCATTTGGAACTTTGCCATCTTTTTGTAGCTGCGTTAATTTATCAAAAAATGTCTTTTTGTGACCGTTACATGTAACACCAACCATGTATTCTTCGTTTTTCATTTTAATCGATATAACAAATTCAGGTGGCATTGGGCAATCTTTTGTTTTTTCTTTTATTGAACAGTGTTCTGGTAACAAACAAGTTTTGTTAATTTGTACAAAATATTAAGTTTGGGTCACAATTTTCTCGAAATTCCAAATAGAATCTTTTGCAGCATGAGTATAATCTAAAAATCCTTTGTTTTCTAGTTTTTTTACAATATATGCAGAATAAGCTGGTGCGCCTGTTGCTCCAGGAGAATTATAGTTTAGCATATGATAGGAGATTTCGTTTTCTAATTCCATAACATCTGGTAGAAATGCCCCATTTGGAGTTATTATTGGAGTTCTTATTCCTGCGGTACCTCGTTCTGAAAAAAATGAAGATTTAATTTTTGGTATAAATTGTTTTACCCTATCAATCATTACAGTTTTAGAAATAGAGCTAAGCCATTCTTTAGATATCAGAGATATGAAGTCTGGATTAGAAAGTAATTTTTTTGCATTACCTGTGATTATTTCAGATAGTTTAGAGATCAAAGTTTCAGCGTTTCCAATATAACCCGAATATGTTTCTGGACTAGGAACAGGTACTGCATTTGGTCCAACTTCACTTCTACCATCTATTCTAAGAATCCAATGTGGATCTAGAAATGGAAAGTCTTTGAATTTCGTAACTGAATAGACGTTTGTTCTTACTAGATTAGTATGCTCTTTCTGTGCTATCCAATACTCTCCTCTAAAATGAAGATCCGCGTATTCTTGTGCCACTCCAAGCATTTTTGCAACGTCAAGAGAATGTCCGCCTGCGCAATTAATTATCAGATTTGTAGTTATGTTCGTATTATTTTTCAAATTTATTTTAGGGCCTTTTTCTATCGATCTGACTTCATGATTTAATAAAAATTTAGTTCCATTTTTTTCTGATTCTTTTTTTAGTTGTTTTGTAAACATCCCATAATCAACTACTGCATCTCTTTTGCAAAAAATAGCAGAACGACAGCTTACGTTTGGTTCTTTTTTTAAGACATCGTTTCTATCAAGTAATTCAAGATCACTTTGCGGTATGCCGTTATTAACTCCCCATCTCATGTATTTTTCCAGAGTTTTATGCTGATCTTCATCCAAAGCCACTTCAAGTGTTCCAACCATTTTCCATGGCAATTCTCTTTTTTCTGCAAGTATTTTCCATAGATCATATGAAAGAAACGCGGATTTTGCTAGTACTTCCTTTTTTTGAGGATCAAGATAAAATGGTGAATGCACAACGCCGGTATTACGGCTGCTTGCATGCATTCCAACATCTGACTCTTTATCAATCACGCAAACTTGCATGTCAAAAAGACTTGAAAGCCAATATGATATGGATGTGCCGAGTATACCACCACCAATTATTGCGACGTCATATTTTACCACGCTTAGAAATTAGATAGGATGTCTTTTAATGGGTTATGTAAAGGCGCCGGGAGAGAGATTTGAACTCTCGAACCCTTGCGAGTACGCGCTTTATGGTAAATTCATTTCCAGGCGCGCGCCCTACCAGGCTAGGCGA
>CAYSWR010000078.1:0-2566 GCA_964434855.1 uncultured Nitrosopumilaceae archaeon
CTTCTCAATATCTTGTAACCGAAGTAACAGTTACACCGCCACTTTTCATGGCAGTCTCCATTCCAGTAATGATAGTAGGCGCGCTCTTGTTTAGATTAAAACCAAAACCAAAAAAAATATACTACTAGTGATCAAATCTCATGGAATTAGAGTGGCGCTGAAAGCCAATCTTTTCATAAAATGGTGTCAGATCATCAGTACAGTCTAGAATTGTTTTGTAACAACCCTTCTTTTTTGCATATTTGAGTAGTGCTTTAACAATCCTTTGACCTATGCCCTTTTCATGGTAATTTTTTCTTATTGCCACATCCTCGATGTGGCCAACCTTGCCGCCATCGTGAATGAATTTTTGCTCAATAAATATAGTGGCGGTTCCTACAACCTTTGAATTTATTACTGCTACGTAGGTCTTGTAATTTTTGTCTGATTTTATTTTTTTAAAAATCTCCTTTGCTTTTTTGGGGCTCAAATCACTTGCCTTTCTTAGAGAATCAAGTGATCCTAAAAAGCCATTAAAAAGATCCTTTTCTTCTAATTCACGTATCTTTATGTCATCCATAATATAACATCAAATCTGTCCAAGTTTTTCAAGATGGTGCTGGTAAGCTAGTTTGTAAGAGTTCTTGTCTCCAATATCCATGAAACCGTTTTTTATCATATATCCAATTACCTTGTCTTTCCGTGCCATGACTTTTCTTATGACCTCATCCATTCCAAATGGTCTGTTTGGCGGTATGACTTTGAGAACACTAGGCTCCATGATGTAACATCCTATGTTGATGTTGCCTTTGATCTCTGGTTTTTCTCTCCACGCAGTAACTTTGCCATTTTTGTCAGTTTCTATGAGCCCATACGGGAGCTTTGTCTTGTATTCAGACAATGCCATTGTGATGGCAGGTCTTTTCTTTTTGTGATGATATATCATGCTTTTTAGATTAAAATCAAAAATGGAATCGCCATAAACGCATACAAAGGTGTCATCGATATATTCTTCAGCTGTCTTTAGCTGGCCTGCAGTGGCAAGTGGTCTGTTTGATATGGCATATTGTATATTTACTCCAAACCTGCTTCCGTCCTCAAAATAATCTTCGATCGCTTTTCGTAAATAACTAACACAAATCACAATTGAATCAATCTTGCTTTTTTTGATCCAATTTATGAGATGTTCAAGTAAAGGTTTGTCTCCTAGTGGCAGCATTGCTTTTGGAAGAAAAGTTGTGTATGGTTGAAGCCTTGTGCCAAGTCCACCTGCAAGGATTACAGCCTTCACAAATTTTGATTAAGATTCTAGGTATTTATGTGAAAGGATGATATCTTCAAATAATTTTGGCAAGCTTGTCTAGTACATCTTTTGGGTCTTTGCCAAATATTATGATCATGGGTTCTTTTCCCATGTCTCCTGTATGAAATACCAAATCTGGGGCTCTCTTTTCATTTTTGATTATTCCCTTTATTCCCCATGGTATGGTACTTCCTTCTTTTGATTTTGTTTTATGAGGCTCGTCAGACCTTTGATAATTTTTTACCAAGAGTTTTTTTGTCTTTGCTTTTTTGATAAATTTTTTATCAAATCTTATGTTCATTGCAGACCTTGTAGTTGGAAACTTTGATATCATTTCTAACAATGCCGAGCCCACGTGCCTTGAACCGCCATACTCTAGGTTGCCTGCAGGAATGACTGATCTAGAAGACTTGACAATTCTGCCAGATACTCCTAATATGTCATTTATTGATCTAGGCTTTGGTTTTGAAAATACAAAGTTTGTCTGCACTTCTGGGATTATTTTGTATATGTTTTTTATTTTTGTAAAACTTAAAATTGCATCAGACAATTCTTTTTCTATTTTATCTTTTGTGTCAATACTTACAATTGAAATTCCTTTTCCTATCTTTTGTGAATTTCTTATTGATTTAGTTGTAAACTCTTTTGCAAATCTTACTGAATCTTTTAGGCTCTTGCCTTTTGCTAAAGCGACAGCAAGTGAAGCTGAAAATGTGCATCCACTACCATGAATTGTAATTGGGATTTTTTTTGCAGAAAAAGAATAAAACTTGGAATCCTCCAAAACAAAATCACTTGCTATATCTCCATGCATGTGTCCTCCCTTGATTACTATGTTTTTTGCACCAAGGTAACGTATCTTGTTTGCTGCCCTTCTCACATCTTGTTCGTTTTTTATTTTTATACCTGAGAGTTTTTCAGCCTCTAAAATATTTGGTGTGATTATATAAGACAACGGTACAAGGAATTTCTTGAAATCACCAAATGCTTCTTTTTGTAACAGTGTTCCACCTGTTGTTGATTCAAAGACTGGATCTAAAACTATAGGAATCTTTGTTTTTTTAAGTATGGAATAAACTGTTCTTATAACATCAGAGCTATACACCATTCCTATTTTTATCATATTTATTTTAAAATCTGACAAAACTGATTCCAGCTGGCTTTTTATCATATCATTTGAAATGGTTTCAACTCTGGAAAATTTTGTCGTGTTTTGACTAGTTATTGCAGTAATTACACAAAGACCATAAACACCAAGAGACGAGAATGTCTTGATGTCACCTT
>CAYSWR010000079.1:0-2533 GCA_964434855.1 uncultured Nitrosopumilaceae archaeon
GGAATTCTTGGTGTTGTGATTTTATTGTTAGACTTTTTGCTAAAACAAAAGAAACTAGACCTAATTAGATCTTGTTTCAATTGAAAATAATTTCATGGCTTAAATGGAGATAAAATTTAGTCTATAACGTATAGAATTCTCGTGATTATGACAAGTTATACTATTGCTATGAATTCATGAGGATCCAAAAGACGATATTATTATATTGTTATAGTGTAACAATACTATCATGGGCTCAGTTTCTACCATTTCTAAGAAGGAATACATTGTGACGCTGGATAAAGACGAAGACGGATGGATCTTTGCCAGATGTAAGGAACTACATGCTAACTCACAGGGAAAAACTGAAGCTGAAGCAATAGAAAATGTAAAGGAAGCAATCAACTTGATGATTGACGAGTTGAAAAAAAGCAAAGATTTTAGCCTAAAGATAGTTCGAAAATACAAGTGACCAAACTTCCCAGAATTACTGGAAATCAAATGATAAAATATCTTGTAAATAAGAAAGGATTTACTAGAACTGCACAAAAAGGCAGTCATGTTTCACTACGTTCCAAAGACAGATGGACTACGGTGCCAGCAAAAAACGAGGCGTTGGGACCAGGATTAATTCTTACAATTTTAGATGATGTAGGTATGAGCAGAGATGATTTTATTCATGATTGGCAAAATGGTTTAATAAAATAATTTGAAATCCGTATAATTTTAACATATGACAAGATTTTTTCCACATATCTTATGATTTAAATTGAATAAATATTGAAAAGATTGTAAACCTATTGAATAGAATCTAAAATATATTTGACTGCGTCTTTTGGCGAATCCACTCCGACTATTAGCACATTTTGTCTGTGATCAAGATACTTGTCAGAAAACATATCCGCTATTCCGCCAGTATTTTTTATTGCAACAATTGGTTTTTTGTACATGTATGCAGCGCATGTTTCTGATAGAGTGCCAGAGCCTCCACCTATTATTATGACACCATCTGCAGAAAGGGCATTAACAAAGTCTCTTGCCAGGCCCAACCCACTTGGTATTACTATATCACAAAATTCATTTGCAAAAGATGGATCATTTTGAGGAATTATTCCAACTGTGAGGCCTCCTGCATCTTTTGCTCCCTTACATGCAGCGCGCATCACTCCACCAAGGCCGCCAGTCACCAGCACCGAACCAGATTTTGCCACTTCCATTCCTGTGTCATAGGCTATTTTTTCAAGTTCAGGATTGGAACTGTCTTCATTATTTCCTATCACAAGAATTTGTTTTTTCTTTACCACGCATTACGTAAATAACAATATAATAAAAGTCGTGATTATAACTTACCACAAAGGATATTAAATCAAATATTCAAATTGCATCATGGAAAAACGTTCGATGCCAATTTGTTTTACATCTGATCAGTACAAGAAAGTAGAGGAAATAGCAAAACGAAAGGGCATGCTAAATGCAAGCCAGCTTATCGAAGAAGCACTGGAACAGAACTAAAACCACAACGATTTCTTTTCATCAAATTCTATTTATCATATGATATATTCCATGTATCAAAAGATTACAATAGAATCATTTTATAAAAATCATACATCAATTAGTTACTAACGTTTTTTTAACAGATATGCAGATTGTATCTGTGGGTTTACTACATCGCAAGCCATCGTTTTGTACTGTATGTAAAAAGAGCATCACTCATAAACACAAACCAAAGCGTGAATGGAACGTAGAGAGTCCTTTATGCTCTGATTGTTATATCAATGAGATGCAAAAATATTATGATTTAAGCGTTAAACAGAAATGTGTCATTTGTGGAATAGAAAAAAACGTACCAGATTTGTGGGAACCAAGATGGCAGTGGGAAATGAAAGGTCTTCTTTGCAAATCTTGTTTTGATAAAAAAGGAATAGAACATGACAAATTACGAAACTTTTGTAGCATTTGTGGGACAAAGCTTGGTGTTATAAGGTATAATCCAAAGAAACAATGGTCTATTGATGGACAGATTTGCAGAAATTGCTGGGACACTCAAAAAGCAAAAGATGATCAATGATGCACCTTTTTAAAAAATTCAAATGTGAAAAGTGTGATAAAAAATTCAAACAGCAAGAAGAACTTATGCAACACGAGCAAGTGGTACATGGAAAAGATCTGCTCTATGATTGCAAAGAATGCAACGAATTTTTTTCAAGCATGGAACAGATGAGAACTCATCTGCAAAGATATCATTCTTACAGAGGAACCAGAGACATTTAGATAGCTTTTAGTGATTTTACTACTGGCGGTCTTAGCTTAGCAAAGACTCGGAATCCACAGATGCATTTTATTTCAGGCAGTCTGCTTAGCTCAGATTGTGTAACAGGAGTTCCACACCTCATACACGCATACACTACATTAAAACTTGGAGCTTGTGATTTTTCTTCATCAATTTCTTGAGAATCTTCAGTTGTCATGTATTTAATCAAAAATGTCTGTAATTTAAGGCTAACAGAATTATTTCAGGGTAAGCTCAATGTAAACGTCATTTGGAATCTTTATT
>CAYSWR010000080.1:0-2524 GCA_964434855.1 uncultured Nitrosopumilaceae archaeon
TCTGTAGAGTCTTTTCGCCCAAATTGTCTTTGATTGCTGTCCCTGCAGACTTTGAAAGTAGGTTATCCGCGCCTGACATACACTTATTCTTCATTTGGTGATTATATGTTCGAGTATTGTCAATTCTGGAAATACACCTTTTCATGTGTATACTTTAAGTGGGATTGGCAGACTGTGCAAGTTCTTCAAGAATGCCACTTACGAATCTTCGATATTTGGTCTTCCCAATCTCTGTCTTTGCTATTTTTGACACATGAATTCTAAGATCACTGTCTTTTTCCATACATAACTTGAGTGTATTGTAATGTGTTAATACTGTAGAGTCATTTTGTTCAAATGTAATTTTATTTAATAATCTTGTCACTGTTTCAATTCTTGTCTTTAAAGGAATCTTTGGAAAACAATACTGTAATATGCCTCCAATAATTTTCTGATGACTTTCACCAATTATGGCTGGAATTCTAAACTTTGGCATCTCAGATAGTGTTTTAACAATTTCTTGTAGTGGGTTATCAGAATCCATGCAATACTTTGTTACAATTGGGATAAATTGCGAGAATGTAACGTCTTCAAATTTGTAAGGGAATTTAAGATTGCGACTTGCTTCTAGTGCTGATTCTGTTATAAGAAAGAGTAGTCCTAACGGATCTCTGGTTACGCGTTTGTTATAGTGTAGTGGGTAATTTACAAACATTTGATTTAGTCTAGACAGCGTATTAGCTAAGACAAGACTACGTTGATAACCAGCTTTCATCTTTCTTGATATCTTGAGAACAACTAAAAGATACAAGAGATAATTTTTTACACTTACATTATTTGGCAGGCTCTTGGTCTCAAATTCATTTGTAAACCTCTCTATGATCTTCAGAATTCTTTCTTGTTTGTTCATCCTGTGTAGTTCTGATCTTTTATTATCGCTAGATGTTACATCTTTTGCAAATTCATCAGATGACTGAGATTTCTGGTTGGATGGAAACAGCGACTTTCCTTGTTTGAGTATGTTCAAAATATTATTAATTTGTCTACGACTGTTCTTAGATGAACCTAGCAAAGATTCAACAGATTTTATCAAATCCTCAGACATGCCTTATTGCAAACAAAATGGTATTTGATGTTTATTTTGTTTGAAATTTGTAAAATCAAAACCAATAAAACTAAAGTAAATCACAATCTGGATAAAAATGGGTCTGGCTATATGGTATTAATAGTTCGATTCTAAAATCATGAATTAATCTACATTTATCGATAAATTATTTTAAGAAAAAGAGATTTAATTTAAGAAAACAGTAATTTCCAAAAATGGCACATACGTTTAATATTTACTAAATGAAAATCCCCGCTCTGGGAAATAACTGTTGGTAAATTGGATTAATTGTAAAAATAGAGAAAGATTTCGCTTTAGCTGTTATGATAATAACTATAATGTTTTTTTGGGCATCTTGCTTCTATGGAAACAATTTGAAAAGATATGAATAAAAATAAAAAATTTATTCTAATTTTTTTCCTAGTATCATTTTCATTTGGAATCTCAAGTGTGATTGTATTTAACATTACAGGGAAACCTGAACTGCAGCTTCTTGCACGTCTTATGGGCTCTGCATTTTTCACGTACGTATATTTCTACACCAGTTCAATGATAAAAAAACAAGAAAGAATGATCAAAGATTCAGACGGATTCTTGCAGTCTCCATTTGATCCGTCTATACTGAAATTGTTGCTCTTGCTTTTTGTTGGAGGATGGACAATATTTTCAGTCATGGATTACTTTGGTCTTAATTATGTTGACTGGATACTTGTATACACAGTGGGTATTGTCACAGTACCAATTGCTTTTGGAGTACTGCCGTTATGGATCAAAGACAACAAGTGGAAACGCAAATAACAGAAAAATGATTTACAATAATAGTTAGGCAAACAGGTTCACATGATGTTAGGATCTGAATCCTAACAAGAGATCGTCCCACTTGCCTATCTACATAACGTTTTACCGATTAAAAAGGAACACGGATGATTCTCACAAATCACACAGGCACAATATGATAGTACGGACATTTTTTATCATTTAGTAAGCAAAAAAAATTAAAAAATTATAAGGGATTTACCATTTGTTTGTCACTAACTTTCTCAGTTCCACTCTCTGTAACTTTGCTACTTTCCCTTAATTTTGCTTTGATGATAAATGGTCTAGCTAGTAATGGGGCTAGTATGGTAGTCACAAAACCAATTGCAACTGCAATGGAAAAGAGACTGGTGTCTAATATTCCAACGCTGAGTCCTATTGCCGCTATGGCAAGCTCCATCATTCCCCTTCCATTCATCATAGTTCCTATGGCTAGACTGTCATTATTGGAAAATTTGGAAATCTTTGCTCCAATGAATCCTCCACCGATTTTAGTAGTTATGGCAACAGCTAGTAAAGCAACAAAGAGTGGAATAAAATCAAGTAAAGACTTTGCATTAAACTCTATGCCAATAAATCCGAAAAAGAGCGGCGCAAAGAAACCAAACGTAAGGCCAGAAACTA
>CAYSWR010000081.1:0-2507 GCA_964434855.1 uncultured Nitrosopumilaceae archaeon
ATAAAAACAGCATGCAACTGTCATATGAAAATCAATTACAAAGCTTTGAAACTCTCCAAAATCTTATTGGTCAAATATATAACAAGGTCTCTTTAGAACAACAAGAATTTGAGAAAAAAATCAAGACCTATAATATAAAATCTGAATTCCTCTCTCTTTCAGAAAATGCACAAAATGAACTAAGAGCTGCGATTATTGAAATTATGCTAGAAGGACTATGTTGGGTTGAACCAAAAATCCTTAACAAAAAAGAGATTGGTTATGTCGCAGCCTGATACTAGGAACGTTTTGTATTTCTTAAATCAAGAAAGTAAAACTATAGAATCAAACAAAGAGGTCTCAAACGAAATATTACAAAAAATCCTTCAAATCTTATCAAAACAAATATTGAAGGAAAAAACCCCAAGCATCCAAGATCTAGAACACATCCTACAAGGAGTAATTAAGCAATCTATCAATCAACAAAACCTTGAAGAAAACTCTGAAGGTACAGAAACCGATATTCACGCGTCAGGCGAACCTCTCACAAAATACCTCCAAAAACAGGGATATCTTAAAGACGAAAAAAAATGGCTAACTAACAAAGGATTCTTTGAGATTGGTGGAAAACTTCTACAAGATGTTATGAAAGCCATCAATGAGGGAGGATTGGGATTTCATGAGACAAAAAATATCGGTGCAGGAAGTATGATACAAGATACAACAAAAAAATTTGAACCAGGTGACGATATAAAATTTCTTAATGTGCCACAAACTGTACTAAATTCAATACAAAGAATTGCAAAAAAAGACTCTGAAATAAAATTTCCAATTGCTATGGAAATTGATGATTTGGAAGAATTTGAAACAATTGAAGAAGTAAAAGTTGCTGTAGTATATTGCATAGACCTCAGCTCTACTATGAAATATTCGGTTGGTGCAGGAGAAAGCAGTAGAATCGAAGCTGCAAAAAAAGCACTTTGGAGCTTGTATGTTTTAAATAAAAAATTCTTTCCAAATGACTCCATCTATATCATTGGATTTGGATCCTTTGCATCTGAAATAGATCCGCGTGATATACCGTACTTGAAAACATATGATGCAAATGATAACTTTCTACATTATACCAATTATCAAGCTGCCTTCAGATTAGCACTTAAGATTCTAAAACATGAGGGGGCACAAAACAAAAGGATAGTGATGATAACTGACGGACAGCCAAGTGCTTGTTTTATTGATAACGAAAATCAAAAAAACAACATTCTTGCGGACAAACCATACTCTCATTTTTACATTCCAGATGATGCTACTTTATTAAAACTGAAAAATGAGCATGAAATAAAACTTGATACCGACGGAGAGATGGTCTATCTCTGTTATAGGTACAGACAGGTTGACCTATTCATAGAGTTTCGAACACTTGTCGAGGCAAAAAAATGTAAACGCGAGGGGATAGAAGTGGATACAATCATGGTAAGCGAAGAGGACGAACTTTTGAGTTACGTAGAAGGTCTTGAAATGCAACTAAAAGGAAGAGCATATTACATCAATCCTGCAAACATTGATAGGATCTTGATTAACGACTTTATATCAAATAAGAAAAAAATTTTAAACTCAACAAATAGATGGTGAGATGAGTTAGAAGAAAACTACGACAGACAAAAAATGCTTGAAACCCTAGTTGATCCTGATGTTTCTTCCATACTTACAGAACTTGAAAATGGAAGTAAAGAATCATCATATCTTACAGAAAAATTAAATATTAGTGATAATGAAATACAAAAAAAACTATTCTATGTTATACAGCACGGTTTTGTTAAAATAAAAAAAGATGGAAATATGACTACTTTTACTGCGGACAAAGAAAAACTAAATAAAATAATGGAAAGCGACGAGAATTTCTCTGGAGTCGTAGATGGTCTTACAGAACTCGATTCCTTTCTTAATTAGCGTCGCTTCTACCACGAGATTTAATGAAACAAACAATTCCAACAGCTAAGCATATCAATCCAGCTATTGTTATGACGACTCCAAATTTGCTCATTATATAAGATTCATCCTTCGGAAAATATCCAATAGCTGCCACTACTTCTAATTCTCTTTCTCCATTATTTTCTACTTTAAGTTTGTAGATTCCATTAGTAGAAATTTTAAAGCTATCTTGAAAAGAACTCTTTTCTATTGATTTTGAAACAACTAATTGGTCTGATGGATCATAAACAGATACACCTAAACTATTTTCTTCTTTAAAATCTATAATTTGTAATACGTAGGCACCATTTTCATTTATGGTTGGATCAAGGACTTTTGATATTTCCATGGACATCCCAATTCCTAGCTGTTTTTCTTGTGTAGAAAGATCCTTGACTATGGAAAATACATCATAAACAGAAAGTCCAATTCCAACTATCATCAAAAAACCTCCTATTACAAGAAGCATTCCTGGTTTTTTCACAGGCGTGAGTGATATGAAACCACTATTAAAATTTGGGATTTGAACTTGATCCAATAATTTAGCCTAAGGTAAA
>CAYSWR010000082.1:0-2440 GCA_964434855.1 uncultured Nitrosopumilaceae archaeon
TGTGGTGTATGCCGTTTGAACGCCCCACATGGGATGAATACTTTATGTTACAAGCAGAGTTAGCTAAACTTCGTTCCAATTGCATTACAAGAAAAGTAGGTGCTGTAATAGTTCGTGATCACAGACAGATTGCTACTGGCTATAACGGCACTCCACCGGGAGTGAAAAATTGCTTTGAGGGAGGATGCAAAAGGTGTCTTTTGAGGGCAGAAGGAAAGATTGCCTCAGGAGAGGGACTTGACAGGTGTATTTGCAACCATGCTGAGGCAAATGCAATAATGCACTGTGCTATTTTGGGCGTGGGCTCTGGTACAAAAGACACAACGCTTTACACCACTTTTGTAACCTGCCTTGAATGCAGCAAGATGGCAATTACTATAGGAATAAAACGCATTGTCTGTTTTGGGTCATACCCTGAAACAGATTTTGATTTACTAAAAGAGGCTGGACTTGAAGTAGTTGTTTTAGACAAAAAAATAATTGAGCGTTGGATACGTGTTTTGCTTGAGGATCCAAAAGCAAGTTTGATTCCAAAATAAGGTGGATTTATGCAACAAAACGTCTTGGGTGCAGTTGATGAAGTAACAACATCAATGCCTCCTGCGCTACTTGTTTCTGCAACATATGACAGCCAGAAAAAAGCGGCAGTTCTAAAGTTCTATGAACCTGTTTCACAAAAAATTCTTTTGTGGACAGATAACACAGGTCACAAACCGTACTGCTACTCAAAACTTGATCCAGAAGAATTGAAATTCTTATCAGAAAGAAAAGATGTCTTGAGACTAGAAAAAACAGAAAAACAAGACTTGCTAAAAGACAGAACCATTCACGTAACAAAAATTGTTGTTGCAGACCCGCTTGCTATTGGAGGAACACAGACTGACAAGAGCATACGAAATATAATAGAAACTTGGGAATCAGATATCAAATATTATGAAAATTATCTTTATGATCGTTTACTCATTGTTGGTAAATACTACAAAATAGTAGATGGCAAGCTGGAATCATTTAGTTATGATATTCCAGACGAAGTGCAGCTTGCTCTAAAAGGCCTGCTGTGGGATAAAGTTACAAACAAAGGAATTATTGATTCTAAAGAATTTCAAAACCATATTTCTGAGTGGGCACACCTCTTAAACCAACCAATTCCAAAGATCAAAAGAATAAGTTTTGACATTGAGGTAGAGTCAGAAGTAGGCAGAATCCCTGACCCAAAAGTAGCAGACAAGAAAATAACTGCCATGGGATTTGCAGGAAGCGATGGTCTAAAACAAGTCTTTGTTTTAAAGAAAAAAGACAAAGAGCTAGGCACAAACGAGATTGCTTCAGATATCAAAGTTACATTTTATGAAGAAGAGCAAGAAAAACAGATGATAAAAGATGGATTAAAACTACTGACAGACTATCCTTTTGTAATTACATACAACGGGGATGAATTTGACATGCCATATGTATACAACAGAGCTGAAAGACTAGGCATTGAATCAAAAGAAATTCCGCTTATCATGATGCGAGACTCTGCAACACTAAAGCACGGAGTTCATCTTGATTTATATAGAACTTTTTCAAACCGCTCTTTCCAAATTTACGCATTTAGTCACAAGTATACTGATTTTTCTTTAAACAGTGTATCTAAAGGATTGCTAAACGAATCGAAAATAGATTATGACGGAGAACTTGATGATCTCTCTTTGTATGAGCTTGCAAATTATTGCTTTAACGATGCAAAACTTACACACAATCTGACAAGCTTTAACAACGATCTGTTAATGGATCTGCTTGTTGTAATTACGCGCATTGGAAGAATGCCAATCGATGACATATCAAGAATGGGTGTGTCACAATGGATTCGAAGTCTGTTTTATTTTGAACACAGAAAACACAACGCATTGATACCGCGCAGAGATGAACTTGATCTAAAGTCTACCGCAGTATCTACTGATGCCATAATTAAAGACAAAAAATATCGCGGTGGATTAGTAATAGAGCCACAAGAAGGAATTCATTTTAATGTAGTAGTGATGGACTTTGCAAGTCTGTATCCTAGTATAATCAAAGTACGAAACCTCTCATATGAGACAGTTCGGTGTCCGCATGAGATATGTAAAAAGAACACCATCCCTGGGACAAGTCATTGGGTGTGTACTCTTAAAAACGGCCTTACAGCACTCTTGATTGGTTCATTGAGGGATTTGAGAGTGAATTATTACAAAAACCTCTCAAAGAACCAGGCACTAAGCGAAGACCAAAGGCAACTTTACACTGTAGTCAGCCAAGCACTCAAAGTCATACTCAATGCAAGCTATGGTGTAATGGGTGCTGAAATCTTTCCATTGTATTGTTTACCTGTGGCAGAAGCAACAACTGCTGTTGGCAGATATACAATTTTAGAAACAATAGAAAAATGCAAATCTGGTGGAATCGAAGTTTTGTATGGAGA
>CAYSWR010000083.1:0-2404 GCA_964434855.1 uncultured Nitrosopumilaceae archaeon
GAAATAAATTTGAAATTAAATAACCTAGTTTAATAAAATTGAGTTCATATAACATCTTTATCTGAGCTCACTTGCGTTTTCGTAAGGTTCGTCGATACGACTATGAAATATTCTAATGTGACTATACACACCAAACGCAAAGAGAATGTATGCCCACAGGTAAAGTAAATCGATTGGATGTCCAGTGTAATACGAATCATTCATACTTAATATTAGAAAACCAGTATCAGCTATTACGTTTAGTATCATGGCTATGCAGACAAGCGACCACAAAAAATTCACTTCTCCCTTGAAAAATAATGAGACTCCTATCAATGCAGGGCATAAAACTATTGCATCCAACACAGGATAGCTTGCTGCCAAGGCAACCTCAAAATCATTTTCTGATGAATTGGTTTGATACGCCAGAGTAAAAGTGGGTATCAATAATGCTAGAGATATCAATAATGAAGAAATGACGAGTTTTTTTGAAATTGCCTTTCTTACTGGCAGTAAATAAAGTATAGAAAACGCAAATAAAAATGGATAGCCGGAAAGATAAAAGAAATCAGCAATAGAGGGCCATGGATCTATTTCGTATATCAGTTCATAAACCATCCAGATCTGTTCTGCAGTAAACCATGAAATCGCAAATATCGTAAAAATAATCCAGGCTTTTCCATGCTTACCAGATACACGGAATCTCAAAGCTAAGATTATTGACAAAACTAACATTGCTCCTGGTACAGGTATAAACAACAAATCTGTTATGAGTGTTCTAGTCTCAGCAGCAAGCAAATTTGCAAGTAACATTATGAAGCCGGTAGCTAATATTGATGATAATAGAAATTTGTATGAGCTTATTTTTTCTAAAAGTGTTTGCATATCAGTTACTAATGATTTTAATAAAATTTGCAATAGGTTTTTGATGAGAAAATTCTGCCAAGTCGTCCATTATCGCAGAAACAATGGTCTTGTAAGACTTCCCATACATTTCTTTTAGTACCTGACTGAGATATTCAGGGTGGTCACTACAGTCAGGAATATAACAATTGTAATTCTTGTATAGTTTTTTAGTAAATGCATCAAGAACTGGTTTTCCCATTTCAAGAAGAACTCTTTCAATGGTTATTGCAATTAGTGCCTTCTTAATTTGCTCATCTGTTGCATCCATATATTAGATAATCCAATGCTAGTAAAAAAACTTATCAAAATTCATGTCTCATAAAGCAGAAATCTGCAATTTTTTCATCTATAATGTGCTTTATCTCAAATATTTGATCATTGGTACTTTCTAATCGTTAGTTTTGAAAAATTATCAACGCCACACACTTTATTTGAATGCAAAATTAATTTTTTATGTTGATCAATCTTGCCATTCTAATTTCGGGACGAGGGAGTAACATGGAATATATTTTAAAATCGATCAAAAAGAATAAGATCCCAATTACACCTATAATAGTTATTTCAAATAATGTCAATGCAAAAGGACTCGATGTAGCAAAAAAACTCGGTGTTAAAACCCAAGTAATAGAATCACAAGGAATCAAGGGCGGAAGTTGGGATTATGATAAAAAAATTATATCGACGTTAGAAAAATATAACGTTACACCGAAAAATGGGCTCATATGTCTTGCAGGATTCATGCGAATAATGAGTCCTGAGTTTATCAGACATTTCAAAGGCAGAATTATGAATATCCATCCTGCAATTTTACCTTCTTTCCCAGGACTGCATTCACAAAAACAGGCACTTGATTATGGTGTAAAATATTCTGGATGCACAGTTCATTTTGCCGATGAAGGAGTTGACACCGGTCCAATTATTTTACAATCAGTAGTCAAAGTAAAAGATGACGATACTGAAGAAACATTATCAAAAAGAATCCTTGCAAAAGAACATATAATTTATGCCAAAGCTGTAAAGCTGTTCGCAGAAGGAAGAATCAAAATAGTGGGTAGAAAAACAAGAATTTCTTAAGAATCAGGACCGACAAAAAAATACAAGACTACAAGTTCCTTTTTATTACTATGAAATTTATGTTCTATATTTTTACCAACAAAATATGCTTTTGCTTCTGAAATTGGATAATTCTTTCCTTTTATATTGAGAAAACCATCTCCGCGCACAACATAATAAATCTCATCACTCTCATGAGGAGTTTGAGTGTCATTCTGACCTGGCTCTAATCTTAAAACTCCAGCTGCAAGATTTTCTCTATTGATAAAGGTGTGATAATAAAAATTACTTTTTGCAATATTTTTGATGTATTCATTTGTGTCAAATTCAATTTTCATGGTTTTTTCATATCCTAGTACACCGTATTAACGACTTTCCGGTCCTGCATATGTTTTGATTTTTGATTCAAACTTTGTAATAAGTTGACTTATCTTGGAGTTTTTACTGTCATCTTTTCTTAGAAGGT
>CAYSWR010000084.1:0-2346 GCA_964434855.1 uncultured Nitrosopumilaceae archaeon
TTAGCTTCTTTTTCTGCAGGAGCTTCTTTTGTTTCAGCAGGGGCAGCTTCTTTTGCCGCTCCTTCTGCTTTTTCTCCGCCACCTTTTGCCTTGTCTAATCTTTTGAAAATTGCTGGTTTGACATGGGCTCTTGCAAGTTTTTCATCATCATAAACATAGAACGTGCCAGAAATCATTGGTCTGCCGGTTTCATTTTTTAACATTATTGGAACGATTACTTTGCCCTCAAGTTTGAATTGCTTTGCTATCATGTCTATCGCTTCAAGCTTTTTCAGCTTGCCTCCAAGCCCCTTAAACGTACACGTAATCTCTCGTCTTAAGAGAAGCTTGTTTTGTACATCTCTTGTGGTTTCTATCATAGACATGTAATCCCGTCCTCTTGATAGTTCATATAAATCTTAACGGAAATAGCTAACAAATTTAAGAAATTGAATCTTTGTTTGGTTATGGATCGTTTCATGATTCATCTAAAGAATTCAAATTATGTTCCATCCGATTCACATGATCTACTTTTACGTGCACGAGAAATTACATCTAAGATGAAAATCACAATAAGAGACATGAGAGTTTCAAGCAGATATTTAGAATTTGATGTTTCTGTGCCGAAAGATATGTTGGAACAATTGATAAAAAAACTAGAACCTATCGGATCACTTGATCATGCAAAACATGTGATTGATGAACCAATGGGAAAAGAAGAAACAATAGAAAAAGGCAGGTACTATTTCAATTACGAAAGATACTGGGAATCTCATGAAGTTTTAGAAGGAGCATGGAAAAAATCTGAAGGGGCAGAAAAAGACCTGATCCAAGGAATAATACTTGTTGCTGCAGCCTTGGTTCATTATCAGAAAAATGAAAATGAAATATGCCTTTCAATTTTTAATCGCGCACTAGAAAAAATTGGTAATGCTAAAGGTAAATATCACAAAATAGATGTGGACACTTTGCGTAACAAAGTTTCATCTATGGTAAGAACTGGAATTCTTGAGACTTTTACGATTTAATGAGCCCAATTGCAGTTTTTATGACATCTGCACCGGCAAGTAATCCGATTTTGCCCTTCTTTGCCTCTTGTTCAGTAAACCTTGCAGTTCCATCTTTTTTAATTGAATCTCCTGAAACCAACACCGGTACGGGGTCTGCACTGTGACTCTTGTTTATACAAGGCGTAGAATGATCCGCTGAAATAACAATAGAAACTTTTGACGTATCTATGTTATCCAATAACGTCCCAAAAAATCGCTTATCTATCTCCTCGATGTTTTTCATCTTTCCAATCGCATCTCCTTCATGACCAAACTCATCAGGACCTTTGATGTGAACATATATTGCATTTTGAGTCTCCATTGCCTTGGCAGCTACTCTTGCTTTTTCTTCATAGTCTGTTAACCCGCCTGCGTTAAACGTCTTCATTTTTAAAACATTTGAAATTCCAATCTCTACTGGCATGTCGACAATGCAGGAAAAATTCATCGCATGCATTTCGTTAATGGGTGTGAGTTTTGGAAATCTGTTTCCTGCATCACGCAATAAGATGCTGTTTAAAAGTTTCTTGCCCTTTTCTTTTCTTGCTTTGTTAATCTCACTTTTATTCATTATTGCAATAGCTTGTTCTGTGAACTCGTTGACAAGACTAGCAGCAAGCTTTGCACTTGGAGACTCGTTTAGCGGAAGGCAGCGTTCAATCTTAAGATAATCTCCAACTGCTTTTGCAACACCCATGCCATCTACTCTTCCATATGATGGATCGGTGTTACTTATTTCAGAAGACAGATGCTCTCCATCGCATCTTATCCTGACAACTACCCTGTGACCTATTGTTGGAGCAACAACTACCGAAGCCTTTGGATTTGAAAATCTTATCAGGCGTTCTATCTCAAGTGAAACGCCTAACGTGTCTTCTTTTTCTATCTTTCTTCCTGCCCGTCTGTCTGTTATGATTCCTTCATCGTTTATGGTAGAAAAGTTGCCTCTCAATGCAAGATCTCCATCTCGAAAATCTATTCCTATTCCTATTGCTTCTATCACACCTCTACCGACATAATCATTGTGCACAAACTTGTATCCTAGCATGTTGAAAACTGCGATATCAGACTGTGGTGCAATTCCTTTTCCAACAGAAATTACCTCGCCTATTGTACCATTTCTTGCAATTTTATCAAGATTTGGAGTCTTTGCAAAGCTAAGTGGAGTTGATCCTTTTAGATCAGGATGCGGAAGATCGCCTACTCCATCTAAGAGAACATAGATCATGTGAACATCCGAATTGTCAGTAATTTTTATCAGCTCACTTTCCGAGTTTGGTGTGTCACACATAAACTTTAATTTTACAAATCGATCTCT
>CAYSWR010000085.1:0-2302 GCA_964434855.1 uncultured Nitrosopumilaceae archaeon
GCGATAACAGGTGATGGTACAATAAAATTTGATGACACCACAACATATGTCAGCTGGCAAGAAGCACTAGAAACAACATCAGATTACAAGACAAAGCTTTCCATGCCAACAATAGAGGTAGTTGCTGACAATAACAACAAAGCTGACATTACCATAACTATAACAGATGAAAAGGATGCAGAAGGCTATTCCGGATTTACAACATATGTAATTGAAGACAACCAAATAGTAAAATCAAATGTTACCATATATGATATCAACAACATAACTGGTGAGCAAATTTCATCAATTACAAGACACGAGTTTGGCCATGCGCTAGGACTAGCCCATGCAGATTCTCCTGATGATCTGATGTATGATATAGTTCAAGTGCCATCATATGTAACAGATTGTGATATAGACACGCTGTTGGCATTGTACGATGGTAACGTGAAAAGCGCTTCAGAGTGTGGCGTTTAAAAACTAACACCGCAGTGCATTGATGGATTTAAAACCTATCGCATAATGTTTTTATCTTTTACTTTTTCTCATTTCCATAATTGAAAATAACCCTCATTGCATTTCCATTTTTGGTACTTTTGGTCTTGTTGCCTATCAATGCAAAAGGAAGTGAACTTGTAACGATTAACACATTTCTTCCCTGGAAAACTCAAGATGACAAAACATTACAAGTGTCAATAATTAAAGAGACGCCACTCTCACCAGACCAAATAAAGAGTATAAAAAAAGCGATAACCGGTTTTGGTACAATAAAATTTGATGATACGATGGCATATGTCAGCTGGCAAGAGGCACTAGAAACAACATCAGATTACAAGACAAAGATTTCCATGCCAGAAATAGAGATGATTGTTGATAACAACGTAGAAGCTGACATTACAATAACTATCACTGATGAAAAGAATGCAGAAGGCTATTCCGGACAAACAACACATGTAGTGGATAACAACGAGATAGTAAAATCAAACATTACCATATACGACATCGACAACATTCCACTCTATCAAATTTCATCAATTACAAGACACGAGTTTGGCCATGCCCTTGGACTGGTTCATTCAGATTCTCCTGATGATCTGATGTATGATATTGTTTATCTGTCATCTTATGTAACAGATTGTGACATAGACACATTGTTGGCATTGTATGACGGTAACGTGCAAAGCGTTTCAGAGTGCGGCATTTAAAAAATAATTACATATCTAAAATCAACGTTACACTACACACATATTGTATTTGATTCTGTTTTAAAAAAAATCTATGTCATTAAAGGTACATTTCTATCCCTTTTTCAAATACCAAAATGTTGTTGAGTAAAGCTATTGGAGTAACTCTATTACATCCTTTGAGCGAGAAATTACTTCACTCACTTCTTTGGGCATTGTTTTTGGAAGTAAAACTTCTACTCCTATCATTTTTCCAGATTCATCGACATCGATAAATCTATCTTTTCCTAACGATATTGTTTTTGTGATCTTTCCTTTGCCTAATCTGAAGTACATTGCGCCAGATTCTTTATCAAAACTTACTGAAACCAATTGCTTTCAATCCTCCTTTGTCTGCCCACATTGCTGTAATTATCGTAACAGAACTATTAATCTTGCTATGTATTAGTACCAAGTACGGCTGCTCTTTTATGAGAGGATTTTTACCTTTGCCAAAACTCTTGTAGTTTTCCCTCTCTTTATCATAAGATGTTTCCACTGGATCATTGATCACTTTTTCTATATCTTTAATATCTATGCCTCGCTCTTGAGTTCTCTGACGACAATGTGTTGTTAACTTTATGCGAATGCCCATCGGCTCCACACAAAGTATGCTGCTTTTTAAAGATTCTTGAAATTTAGCAAATTTTTATTGACCATCATCTATATCCTAAAAACCAGAAAAATCTGGTTAATGTTAATCAAAATTAAGCAATATCACAGATCAAGCTCGCTTTTTTCCTGTAATTTCTCGGTAAGCTCAAGATAGCTGCAAGGGTCAAGTTGTTTTGCAAATCCCTTGTCTATGTTAATAAGATAAATCGAGTGCAACCTTGCGTTTAGTATGTCGTCATAGTCTATTGGAGGATTTTTGTAAAACCTATCACAAAGTGCTTTTATCTTTTTAATTTCGCCTGCAGTTCGTTCACCTGGGGACTTTAAAAATAATTTTGGGACAGGTAGTATCCCAACAACTGGCGTGGCTAGTCCAAACTTGGAGCAATATTTACTATATCTTGCAATCTTGCTTGCAATTCTTGCTACATAGTAATCAATGGTATCCAACGCATGATCAGGTGGAGTAAATCCAGTCTCAA
>CAYSWR010000086.1:0-2237 GCA_964434855.1 uncultured Nitrosopumilaceae archaeon
TGGATGGATAATTTTTGCCAAGATTTCAATTCCTGTAACTGTCCTTGGACCTGGTTTGCTAAAATAAGAATTGGCATCAACTGCATAGACATGATTATTTTGTACTGCTGGAATCAATTTCCACTGGGTATCACTTGCAAGTTTTGAATACTCTTTTCGAATCCGGTTTATGTCAAATCCACATGGCATCAAAACTATGATGTCAGGTTCAAACATCGTGGCCTCCTCTAGTTTCATTCTCCTTGAACGTTCACCTATTGTACTTATACCGTTTATTCCTCCGGCAATCTCAACCATTTGTGGCACCCAATGGCCTGCGGTAAATAGTGGATCAAGCCATTCTATACAAAGAACTTTGGGTCTTGATGTTATAGATTTGAGTTTTACATACTCTATGCGTTTTTGTATTGTATCTATCAGGTTTTGAGCTTGCTCTTCCTTTCCAACTTTTTTTGCTATTTGCAAAATACCTGACAGAATATCTTCAAGGTTATGCGGATCAAGGATTACAACCTCTGGTTTTTTGTTTAGAATGGAAACAGCTTTGCTTATTTCTTTGGTGGCAGGAGAACAAACATCGCACAATCCTTGTCCAATAATAAGATCAGGACTAGCTTTCTTTAAGACCTGCTCGTCTAGTATGTAAATATCGCTACCAGATTGCATCATGTTTGTAATCTGGTTGTCAATCTCTTTGCTGTTCATCTTGGTGGGATCAAAAGATGATTTTATTACACGCGGCTTGCTTTTTGCTTCGTCAGGATAGTCGCATTCATGTGTTACGCCTACTATCTTATCCCCTACACCAAGCTCGTATAGTATCTCTGTAGCGCTTGGAAGAAACGAAGCAATTCTTTTTGCAGATATGGTTTGTGCCATGTTTTATTCTTGCTTGCAATTGCCTTTAAAGTTGATGAAAAGAAAAATGATTTATCAAGAGACGTTAAATAATAATTGATTCAACACTAGAATAATTTGTATTTAATCTTTAAAACCAATAATGCCATACCAAAAAACAAGTGTCAGAGCTTACCTCCAAGCGATTACAGACTCTAGGCCAACTTTATCGGCTAAACAACATTATCGCTACCTCTATGTTTATCATTTACAAATAACCATAGAGACATTTTTTTATTTTGATTAATTCCATTGATAAAATTAAAAAATTCATCACAATCCACCACCTGAAATTTCACTGAGCTCAACATCATATCCGCTAGGATCACTAATGTAAATCGACCGTGATTTTTCAAATTGAACAGGTCCATCATAGTAGACTTTGACACCTAATGATTTGCACTTTTCCATTATCTCATCAAAATTTTCTATATTAAATCCAAAATGAGCAATTCCACCTTCAGTTGACATTTGAGGGTTCTCGTAGAGACAGAGTTTGACGTGGTCATTTCCAATAATTTTTGATTTGTGTTCTGGCTGTTCTTTTTTTACTTCAAATCCGAAAAGATTCTTGTAAAATTCTACACTTTCTTCCAAGTTCTTGACAGTCATGTTGACATGATCCATTGAAGTGACCTTTAATGTTCTGGACAAATTAATTACCAACCGAGTAGATAATTGATATATTCTTTGGTTTACAATCTACTTACTGTACAAGTCGATTCTGACCTCTGTAACTTACTGTTGTTTTGTAAATCTCTGATGCATCCTTGATGGTCTCTTTGATACTATGAACTGTCCCCGAGTTTTTGGAATCTATGACTTAAAATCACATCAAAATGTAATAGATTGCCTTTGCTACCCAATTAAATGAGGAGTTTAAGAAAGACTTTCATAAATGTAACATTATTATCAATTATGGGTTTTAAACAACTGTTAGACAAAATTATGAATGTGGACGAAAATATTCTATTTGCAACAATATGCAATATGGATGGAAAAATATTGCACACAGATCATCGTAAAGGTGCAAATAGTATTCTTACTGATGATGAAAACAACGAATCACTTCATTATGCAGCGAATGCGTGGAAAATACGTAACAAGCTTGCACACAAAATGGGTAGAGGAAAATATGTCTTAGCAGTATATGAAAAAATTAGACGAATCACTATGCCTTTGGATAACGAACATCTACTTTATGTAACCATTGACAATAAAGGTGGTCAGTTAGACATAATCGAATTTATTCGTAATATTCTAGAAGGAGATCCAACACGTCCGCATCATCGAGGTCGTCAATCGGATTACTTTGAATAACTACAACAATACCTTTTTTG
>CAYSWR010000087.1:0-2060 GCA_964434855.1 uncultured Nitrosopumilaceae archaeon
GCTTGTAACATAAAGTATTCATCCCATGTGGGGCGTTCAAACGGCATACACCACAAGTGATATTTGGTTCAATATAAGATTTGAAAGAAACTTTTTACTTGTCTAAATGAAGATTGTTGCGTGGCTTCCCAATACATAGAACACAAGTTGATCAAAAAGGATTCTATCGAATACAGGGAATACCAAATAAATTTAGCAAATCAAGCAATAAGAGAAAACTGCCTAGTAGTTCTTCCCACGGGTCTTGGCAAAACTACTGTGGCATTACAAGTAATTGCCGATTTTTTGTCAAAAAGAACAGGAGGTGTTTTATTTCTTGCTCCAACCAGAGTTTTGGCCCACCAACATTATGAGTTTTTAAAAAATAATCTAAAAATTGACGATGTTGTTCTGATAACAGGAGAAGACCTTGTTGCCAAAAGAAAGAAACTTTGGATAAACAGTGTCATTTGTGCCACTCCAGAAATTACAAAAAACGATCTTGACAGACAGATTGTATCACCAGATCAATTTAGTTTGCTAATAATTGATGAAGCTCACAGAACCATTGGTGATTATGCATATTCAGGCATATCTGAGCGATTTAGAAATACAAATGTAAGAATAGTTGGCATGACTGCCACACTTCCAAGCGAGAAAGACAAGGCAACTGAAATACTACAAACTTTAAGAATTTCAAGCATTGCACAAAGAACAGAAGAGAGTCCAGATGTAAAGCCATACGTACAGCACACTGAGACACAATGGATTACAGTTGAGCTTCCACCTGAGATGAAAGAGGTTCAATCATATCTAAAGGCTGCCTTGGATTCAAGATATCAAGAGCTAAAAAGACTTGGTCTTAACCTCTCAGAGAACAAGTCACTTTCACAGCTTTTGCGAGTACGGGAATTTGTCATAAGACAGAACAGGCGTGCTGCCAAACCGCTTTTTACTGCGATAAGAATTACACATGCACTAAATGTTTTTGAATCGCACGGAGTTACATCGTTTTTACGATTCTGCCAACGTACCCAGGAAAGAAAAGGCGTTGGAATAAAAGATCTTTTTGAGAATGACCTAAACTTTGCCAAGGCAGTAAGACTTGCAAAGACAGCTCAGGCAAAAGGAATTGAACACCCTAAAATTTTAAAATTAAAAGAAATTTTAGAACCAATTTCTGGAAAAGCACTTGTCTTTACAAGTTACAGGGACTCTGTAGAAATAATATACCAGAAACTTGTCGAGATGGGGATTGCTGTTGGATTTTTAATTGGCAAAGCTGGAGAGACAGGTCTAAAACAAAAAAAGCAGATAGAAACGGTACAGAAATTTCGTGATGGAGAGTACAAAGTTTTAATTGCAACACGCGTTGGCGAAGAGGGGTTAGATATTTCCGAAGTCAACCTTGTTGTATTTTTTGACAATGTTCCAAGTTCAATAAGATATATCCAAAGAAAAGGTCGTACTGGGCGCAAGTCTTTGGGAAGATTGGTAGTTTTAATTGCAAAAGACACCTCAGATGAAACATATTATTGGATTGGAAAGCGAAAAGTCACTGCAGCAATGAACATGGGGGAAAAAATGTCCAAAATCTTGGAAAGACAATCAGGAGACAAGACTGGACTAGATGCGTATTTTTAGATTATTTGAAGATGTTCTCTCGAATAGCAGGCACCATTTTGTAGACAAGATTCTTTATTCTCATGAGATCCTCAGATGATGGAACTTCTCGCCTAAATGTGGCAACCGCTGCAGTAGCCATCCCAAGCCCCATTCCCATCACAAGGCCGTAGACAAATTCATTTTTATCGACTACTTTGAGAATGTCTTTACTTGCTTCTACTTCGTAAAGGTGTGCTGGAATAGCTTGTATTGCACCTTCAATTGTTCTTTTGACAAGCTCTTCTAATGTTTGATTTTCATCCATGCAAGGTGTGATGTAATCATGATAATAAATCTACAATCTTATGATATGGTTTGTCACAATTTTTAAATTAAAATCCAATGTGCACTAAAACAATCTTTGTGTTTTTTCTGTAACTAGTTTAAACTTTGATTATTCCCTTTTCAACCAGATA
>CAYSWR010000088.1:0-1995 GCA_964434855.1 uncultured Nitrosopumilaceae archaeon
CCAGTGTTTATTGCAACCTTGTCAGCACCACTTAGCAAAATATCTCTTGCATGTTGTAGTGTTTTCACACCTCCGCCTACAGTGAATGGAATATCAATGACTTGGGCTACTTTTGAAACAAGTGCCTTGATTGTTTCTCTTCCTTGTTCAGATGCAGTAATATCAAGAAAGACAATCTCATCTGCACCCTCGTTGCTATATTTTTCTGCTAATGAGACAGGATCTCCTGCATCCTTTATTGATGCAAAGTGCATTCCCTTGACTACTCTACCATTATCTACATCTAAACATGGAATCACTCTTTTGGTTAAAGTCATGCTATTGCTCTAACCTCTTCAATTGAAATTTTTCCATCATATAGTGCTTTTCCAAGAATCACTCCTGCCGCACCACATTTTTTTACAGCTATTACATCTTTGAGATCAGATATTCCACCGCTTGCAATTATCATTGCATTTTTTATCTTACAGGCTTTGGTAAGAGAACCAATGTCTGGTCCCAACAAAGTTCCGTCTCTTTCAACACTAGTTAAAAGAAATTCAGATAGGCCGATTTTTAAAAAATCCTCGATTCCTGTAATTAGTTCTATCCCAGTACTTTGCCTCCATCCATTTATGACAATTTTTCCACTTAGTTGATCTACTGAGATTATGAATTTCTCTTTTCCAAATTTTGCTAAAATTTCTGACAGGTTTTCTTTGTTTTTGAATGCAAAAGTGCCAATAACTATCTTGTCTGCAAATGATAGTGCGTCAGATATAATTTCTTCATTACGCAATCCACCTGCGGCGTGTATTGGAATGGTGATTTCCTGTGCAATTTTTTTGATGATTTGTAAATTCGAACCACTACCCAGGGTTGCATCAAGATCTACTACGTGTATTCTATCTGCACCTGCTTTCTCCCATTTTTTTGCAATCTCCATAGGATTGTCGCTATAGATTGTTTTGTTTTTTGGATCACCTTTGACAAGGCGTACTACCTTACCATCCATTAGGTCAATTGCAGGGATAATTTTCACTTTTTACACTCTCGCAAAAAGTTCTTGATCATTATAGAACCTACTTTGCTAGATTTTTCCGGGTGAAACTGGGTACCAAAAAGTGGACCGCTTTCTATCACTGCTGGGACACTTATGCCATAGTCAGAATCAGCTTTTACTATGTCTGGATTTTTTGGATTTGCTCTGTAAGAGTGCACAAAATATACCCACGAGCCTTCCTTTACCCCTTCTAAGAGTTTGCTTGGTTTTTTTATCTGCAAATCATTCCATCCCATGTGAGGTATCTTGAATTTGTTTGGAAGCAAGATTACGTCGCCTTCTAAGACTCCCAGGCCACTCTCTTTTCCTTCTTCGCTTTTTTCAAAGAACATTTCCATGCCAAGACATATTCCTAGAACTGGAATCTGATTTTTTACTACATCAGCAAATGCCTTTTTTGATGAATTTAGACTATGTATCGCAGGATCAAAATTACCTACACCAGGCAACAAGAGTCCAGAATAGTTGTTTGAATGATTAAGATTTGTAATTACATCAACTTCTGCATCATTTTTTTCAAGCGATGATTTTAGACTGAATATGTTTCCTGCTCCATAATCAAATATTGCTACTTTAACCATTACATAGCACCTTTTGTACTTGGGATTCCTTTTTGCTTTTTGTCATAGCTAGCTGCCGCTCTCCATGCAACCGCAAAGGCCTTTATTGCAGCCTCAATTTTGTGATGATCGTTTTTTCCATACTTTACTGTGATGTGTATACAGATATTGAGATTCTGAGCAAAAGAACGGAAAAAGTGTTCCAGGTCTTCTTTTGATATTCCTTCTATCTGATTTCGCTCAATTCCCAAATCAATTTTATGATATTGACGTTTCACTAGATCAAGTGACGCTTCTGCAAGTGATTCATCCATTGGAACAGATGCATGACCAAATCTTGTTATGCTAGATCTGTTTCCAAGTGCCAGATCAATTGCGTTTGCAAGAGCGATA
>CAYSWR010000089.1:0-1990 GCA_964434855.1 uncultured Nitrosopumilaceae archaeon
TTCCATTATGCATGGAAAGGACTTCGTAACTGACGCATCACTAAGGAAATTAAAACTCAATGACGTTTTATTTTCTTATTCTAATTTTATAGAATGAGAATTAGCTAAGCCTACTGCAAAAAAACCGTGGGAACTTTTGCAATTTTTTTATATACTAAATTAAACCATACAACAACAATGAATATCTTACCTGATGAGATATTTGATAGTTGTAAACAAGTCAGATGCGTCAGAGGGCCATTGATCACTGACGAACAAAAAGGCGAGACTGTGTGTGGAAGTTGTGGTCAAGTATTGACTGAAAGAATGGAAGACTCTGACAATGCAGAATACCACACATACACACAAGAACAATACTTGAATAGAAGCAGAACTGGTGCCCCTACCTCACTTGCAATGCATGATCAAGGTTTAGCTACAACTATCGACTATGCCAATAAAGACGCAGCCGGCAATCCATTATCTGGATATATGAAAGGGACTTTCAGTCGCCTCAGAATATGGGACATGCGCAGCAAATTGACTGGGGTAGACAGAAATTTCAAACAGGCGTTCATGTTGCTTAATACAATAAAAGCCAAACTAATCATACCAGATTCGGTAGTTGAGGAAGCAGCATACATCTATCGAAAGGCAGTAGCTAAACACATGACAAGAGGCAGAAGCATCACAAGTATAATTTATGCATCGCTTTATGCCGCATGCAGAGCAACTAATACTCCAAGGACATTAAATGAAATTGCTCGTGCTGCAAATATAAAAAAAGGAGATCTTTCTCTTGCATACAGAAAATTAGCCAATAATTTGGATCTGAGATTACAACCCTACGATCCTATTGAATTTGTTACAAGGATTTGCAGCATCATAGGAGTAAGTGAAAAGACAAGAAGGGATGCGATAAGTATCATATCAAAAGCCAAAGAAAAAGAGATAGCTTACGGTAAGAACCCAATGTCGTTAGTTGGTGGAGCATTATATTTAGCTGCAGTAATCAACATGGAAAAAAAGTCTCAAGATGAGATCGCAAAAGCCTGTGGTATGACCAATGTTACAATAAGAAATGTTGGAACTGTATTACGAAAAAAATTGAATCTTGAGGGAGGAGCACCTCTATGAGAAAAGATTCATGTCGTAGTTGCGGTTATGAACTTCAGGCCTTTAGGTTATGTCAAATTTGTGAGATACCAACAACATTCCATTGTCCTAGATGTGACATACAGACTAATGAACAATTCCATAACCAATGCAGATTTATAAAATCCCAGATACCCGTTACTGTATAACTCATCCTTTTTGCCAATTTATTATTTATCAGCAATCTCTAAAAACATTGGAATCATTGGAAAAAAGCTAATCCTGTATAGATTACAGAGAAAATATTTTTCATCTTTTGATCAAAATTATGAATAAATCAATATAACGATTCTAATACACTTCTCTAACTGAACTAGAAATATTCCTCAAATTAGGAATAATCTCCAATTTTAATATCATATAAAATCAGATGACTGTATCACAATTGTTTTAATCTCAGAATCAAAGTAGGAGCAATGAAATCAAAACCAATTTTATTGATTGCTGCAATATCAATAATTGCTGCAATCGTAACAACTAGTACATACAACGGAATGAGCATAGCTGGTGCTGAAAACGGCCAAAGAGATGGTTCAGATGCCGTAATTCCTCTCAAAGAAGCCAAGCTGAATATCGAGCACAATGCAAAGGACGAAGATACCGGATTCCAAGGGGCCATTGATAGCGAGGGTTGGAACAAGATCACGCTTACTGGTCCAAACGGACAGGTGTTGGAATTCCAAGCCACAGGAATGCTAGGACAACTTGGACTAACTGAACTTTTCTTTGAGACTGTAGAGCCGGCAAATGCCGATGTGCCTATTGTCGAGGTGTTGAAAACTCTACCAGAAGGCAATTACATATTTACAGGATCTGCAATCGAAGCTGGAGAAAAGAAAGGCAAGACGATAGGGAC
>CAYSWR010000090.1:0-1988 GCA_964434855.1 uncultured Nitrosopumilaceae archaeon
TTACGTAAGATCTAGTGTTTATGCAAATTAGAAATAATCGTCAAGTGACGCTTCACGTAATGGCTGCGCATCAAATCCTATTTTAGCTAGATCGTTTGCAAACTCTTCTACAAACCCATGCACAGTGTAAATTTTTTCTGGATTTGCTTTTTTCACAAGATCAATAAGATCATTATAGTCACAATGATCACTGAGCACAATGGAATAATCATGTTGTCTTGCAAATGAGTATTGATTAGATTGAGCCCAACCACTAAATCCTATTGTTATTGCACCATATTTTGATTTCATATAATTTACAAAGTGACTTTTATCACCCATACTTGGAGCAATCATCACCCATGGTTTTTTGTCAAGTAATCCATTTTTTTCCGCTTCTGTGTGCCCCATTACGTCTTTTAGATCAATGCCAAAAATTCTATGTAAATCGTTTATTTGTTTAACAGAATCATGATAGTATAGCGGATCCCAGTGACCAAACAGGTAAGAAAGGGTTTGTGCTTTTCCAAGTTCATATCCATGCAAAATTACTGGTATTCCCTTTGAATACATCTCAGAAATGATACCATTTACTTTTTTTACTGTCTCATCTATTCTTGGAAAAATAAACTCTGGTCTGCCAAATGTACATTCTGTAATGAGAGTCTTACATCTTGGTACTTTTGCTCCTTTTAGAAATCCTCTATCGCGTGTACAAATGTCTCCTGTATAAAATACATCATCACCAAACAAAAGACCACGTGCACCTAAGATGTGACCTGCGTCGATCATTAAAAAATTCTCAAATTCTTCGACGAAATTATCTAAAGAATATCCACGAATTTTAGCTATCTCACTTGTCAGTTTGGTAGTCAAAAGAAGACCTCCATTTTGGTTATGCAAGTGATCCATGTGAGCATGAGAAACAAATGAAATTCCTTTACTTACGGCACGCCTTGGATCAAGATGAACTTGCGTTTCATTTTGTTTTACGACAATTCCTCTAGTTGTCATCCTAACACTTGTTGTCAAATCAGAAATCACAACAGACAGATAGAATATAAGTTTCTAGATTGAACGATTCTTAGCTAATAGAAAAATGATTTCTCGTTTGGAGCTATTTGTTGTATGTCAGTAGTATCAAAAAGTCTTAGTTTCTTATCAATGGAATCATTAAGCTGTTTTTTACAGAGTTAGTTTTCAGTTTAACTTTGACGGTAACATTGTTCTTTACTATATCAATTTTAATATTCTCAAATATAGAGACGTATTTGTTTACTCTTTTTCCATCACTTGTTGTAATATAACCTTCTATTGTCAATAATCCATCAGATATCATACTGTTGATTTTCCTATAACCCGAAGTTTGCGGTAAATTGCACATACTTAAAACTTCAGAAACGATGTGTGGTTCATTCATTAGTACGCTTATGATCTTCTTTTTATCTTCGTCTCCAAATGCTTCAAGAACAGTCTTTGCTATGTTTGAATCACGTATAGTCATCCATTCTTCATCAGTATTCTTTGCTTTTGATACGGTGCAAATACTTTCAAAGATCTTTCTTTCTATGCCAACTGCACCCTCTCCAAAAAACTCTCTTAAAACGTCATCTAGTTTTTGAAAGTCTTCAACAGCCTGACTTAGTGTTATGCCATATTTTTCAACTAATCTATTATCTAGTTTTTTTATGGTTTGCTCACTAAGGTTAACTTGTATAACACTATGCATTGATCTGGCAATCAGATTATCTACTCCTACCATCATATGACATGTTATCTCATGGCCCTGATAATATGCACTAGTGTGTCACAAATTGAAAATACATTCGGATATATTGCATATTAACAAAATCAAATAGAAATTAGAATTAGTTTAAAATTTTTTCTTCGTAAAATGGTTTCATTTTGTGACATGGGCAATCACATGGTATTGTCATACATTCGCTATGTTCACGTTCTTTACATTCCATCGCAATAAACATCTAAACTCTCACCCTTGATACAATACC
>CAYSWR010000091.1:0-1987 GCA_964434855.1 uncultured Nitrosopumilaceae archaeon
GTAAGTATCATAGCTGAGTAAGTTTTTTAAATGATAAATTTTTTGTGAGTTCAATGAATACAAAAACATTGTTAGCAATTTCATTTGCTGCAATCCTGAGCATTTCACTTGCTGTTGCAAGCTTTGCTCCAATGGCAATTGCATCAAATAGTGCGAACAAATCTGTTTATTCTACCGACCAGCCAATAGCAATCTTTGAGGCTGATGGAGAAGTAACAGAGGCATCTACAACAATCAAGACTGCAAACCCAACAGATGTGCTTATCCTCTATAATGAGGAATGTGCTCTATACACTGAGGTAAATCTCAAGAGCGGGAAGCAATCTACTGGTGTTCCAGGCGTTGAAATTAGCACCGCCCAGGCATCTCATGACATTCAGCTCTATGTTGATGGTCTAGCCATAGGAGAACCAATCACTATGTGTGATAGAACATATGGCATCCAAACAAACATCTTGAATCAAATTCAAGATCTCTGTATCGCGGTAGATGACCTCTATGATTCTGTCGATGGAACTTCCTACACATGTGAGGCGTCATTCTTCGACAGTTGGATTAAGACAAATTCCGCCCACGGATGGAATTGGATTGTTCTTAACCTCGGACAGGACTTTAACACAGGTAGTTTCCATACTATTGAAGTAAAAGGAATCTATCATGATGAGGACAACACTGACAACGTGAATCCTGACGAGGCAGTTGTAATTGGTGAGAGATCACTAATTGTAATTCCTACTCACCTTGATGTAGGCGCAACGTAAATCAACCCCCTCTTTTCTTTTTTTTCTTCAAAAATCATAACCTGTATCATAACCTAGTATCTTCAATTTCCGTGCATAGAGGACATAGGTTTGCATTTTTACTGTGTCTGAAGAGTTTTTCTATGATTTCAACAGCTGATTTTTTTGAAAAGAACACTATCTGATTAACAGTTCGTATCAAATGTTAATCTAATTCTTTATCCTTGGTAAACATGTTGCCAAATTTCAGTCATTTTTCTTCTACAGGACTCACAATTTTCTAAATGATCGTAGAATTTTTTGGCATTGATAACATATTCTTTAACCAATTGTCCTTGTGCGGCCTCATCAGAATCGGTCATGTGGTTTTGATCTTATTTCTGACTTATAAAATGTTCATATATAATTTTAAAAAACTTGAATTTATCTAGCAAACCTAATTCATACAGTACGCCTGTTTTGTCAAACGCACTTTTCAGTTTATTCGCATTGTCTTTTGTTGTATCATCAAAAATATTATAGCATAATTGGTCTTAAACAATCTCCAACAAATCATTCTGATCGAATGATACTATCAGGAATTTGTCTTTAAGACTGATATTTCCTAAATCCTTTTTCAGTAGCATATAGTTCTACTTTTGGACCAAAGAGGCCATTTTTTTGTTCTACTCTGATTAACTCCTGTTTTTCTAAATCTTCTAAGATTGAATTCAGTTCACTGCTCTCAAGACCTGTATTTTTTTTAACATTTTCAAATGTCTTTATTCCTCTATAAAGTTCTCCCAAAACAAGCATGTCTTTTGTTTGTGATCTCGATAATTCTCTTGAAGGTTTTTGTACTGTGTTATCAGAACGCAGTACAACCTGTCCTCCTTGCAAAGTTTGATTTGTACCATATTTTTTCATTTTTCGTAGGAAACGTGGCATTATTCGTACCAATGGAATCAAGAAAAATAACAAGTAAATCCATGAAAAATCTTCAAACATTTTGATATTGTTTTATGTAATAATAGTATAAATTTGTTGATGATTAAGATAAAATCTACATTTTCAAATTTTACCATTTTCAAATACAAAAACTGACTTGCAATACATTAACGGTTGGTATAATTAAGGGAAAATACCAATCAATTTTATAGTTGTCCAAGTTTGAATCTCCAAAATTAAATATCAATGTCGGTAAAGCTAAAGGAATTTTAATTGGCATCATAGCGCTTATCGCTATAGCAGTGATAGTAAGTGCTTCT
>CAYSWR010000092.1:0-1920 GCA_964434855.1 uncultured Nitrosopumilaceae archaeon
ACTCAAGTTTAAATAACGAAATTAGCGCCTGCTATTTTGCGGGTCTATGGCTCAGCCAGGTAGAGCGAGGGACTCTTAAGATTTCAGAGAAATCCCTATGTCGTGGGTTCAAATCCCACTAGACCCGCTACTGAATTTATGAGAGTAGTCAGATACCAATTTGTATTATACAATATGTTAGAAATACCAAATTCGTGATTTTGTCATGCGTAAAAAATCAGCCCTTTATTTACTCATGATACCGAAAATCTTACAAAAATGTATTAAAGCCACAGAGGACCAATATAGTGTTATGTCGTTATTAGTACCGCATTGTAATGTATAGTTTGACAAATTTTTTTCTTATCGATATCTATTCCCACTACTTTTTTCACACCAAATTCCTCTGTAAAATGTGCGGTATAACTCAGTTTCAATTGTTTACCAAAGAAAAAGAATTCTTAGATAAAGTATCATTGATGCAATCAGTGTAGTTGCAATCATGTAAGGGAATCCCCTCATAAGGAATGTTCGAAATGATATTGGGTATCCGTATTTTTCAGAAAGTGCTACTGCAATGAGTCCCGCACTTGAACCAATCAACGTACCGTTTCCTCCAAAATCTGCACCAATGGCAAGGGCATACCATAAGGGATTGTGCGTAAAATTAGATATCGAGCTTGCAAAACTTGGATCCACAGATATGTTCTGAATTATGGGTATCATAGTAGCTGTGTATGGAATATTATCTACAAAAGCAGAAACAAAGGCCGACATCCAGACCGTCAAAAACATAGTGGATGCAAGATTTCCACCAGTTATTTTGATCGCTTCTTGTGCGAGTATTTCAAAGGCTCCAGACATTTCTACCCCTGAAACAATGACAAATAATCCTGCAAAGAAAAGCAGTGTAGTCCACTCTACATGGTGAAATACTTTTTCTGGTTGAATTTTTGTAATTAACAAAAGAACTGCAGCTCCAGCCAACGCTATAATAGAAACTTCTACGTTCAAAATTCCATGAAATATGAACAAAACTATTACTGCAAAAAGAACTATCATGGTCTTCTTGAGCAATACTCTATCTTTGATCTCCTTTGTTTCATCAATTTCTTCTAGTCTTTCAATATGTTCTGGCTTTTGTCTAAGATCCCTTCTAAACATGAATTTGAGTAGTACTAATGAAATTACAAATGTTATTACAACTTCTGGAGTCATACGGTTTGCAAAATCTACAAATGAAATACCTGCAGCGGAGCCGATCATGATGTTTGGTGGATCTCCTATTAGAGTAGCAGCGCCACCAACATTTGATGCAAAGACCTCAGCTAGAATAAGAGCAGTTGGATTTATGTTCAAAATTCTTGCAACTGAAATTGTAACAGGAATAATAAGAAGTACAGTGGTAACATTATCCAAGAAAGCAGATACAACAGCAGTAATGATTGAAAATAATACCATTAATTTCCAAACATCTCCCTTAGCAGCTTTTGCTGTACGTATTCCTATGTATTGAAAGACACCTGTTTCACCAAGTATTCCAACTATTATCATCATACCCAAAAGTAGTCCTATTGTGTTGAAATCAATGGCACCAATTACAAAACTAACACTATCATGTGGAGGAGTTAATCCAGTGTAAAGAAGAACAATAAGAATAAGCAATGCACCAAACAGTGCCAGTGTTGTTCTATGCACAACTTCAGTAATTAAAATTACATACATTCCAAACAAAATCAACATAGACAATATCATTCCAATTGTTAGCTCTAATCCTGCATAGCTTGGTAAAGTAAACAACATAACCGCGGTTATTGCAAGAACCAGCATTCCTATAGCAAAGTGTTTACCAGCACCCTCAACCAATTCAACTGTCTATCAAATTGCAAGAAATTATGTGTGTCTACTCTGGTATTAGTGACAAGCAACTAAAGTTTAATT
>CAYSWR010000093.1:0-1919 GCA_964434855.1 uncultured Nitrosopumilaceae archaeon
TCAGAAAAATAGACATGCTCCATATGTCAACCAAAAACGTGTTGATAGTCTATATTTGATTATTGATTCTAAAACAATGAACGAATCGATGCCTATTTCTATGAGTTATTTTGATGAATTATTTACACTATAAACGGAATACGGTAGTTTATGTCCAATTGAACGAGGTTGTATTTCTTTGAAAATGTATTTTTTTTCATCTTTTAAAATGAGATAAAGGTCTCCACCAATGACCATCGTGTTCGGGATTGCATCTTGATTTATTTTATTACACATATTTACAGTCGAACCAAAAACATCCTTGTTAACAGAAAGTGTGGAATCGCCCATCATAATTTCACCATAATCCGCACTTATACGATAGCTAAGTTCAGGAAGATTACTCTCAAACATTTTGTCATTTATCTCATCTCTCAATTCTATCATACTCATTCCACATTCGATTACATCTCTGAAAGCTTGCTTGTCTTGAGAATTAGATGTTTTTGGAAAACAATACAACAGGCTATCTCCGATATTCTTTACTACTATTCCACCAAATCTTTTTACAGTAACTGCCATATTATTAAGAAAAATACTATAATACAAACTGGATTTTTCACTTGATAGTCTGGCAGTGATATGAGTAGAGTTTATTATGTCAACAAGACCTACACAAATATATTCGCTAGTGCCAGAAAACGATATTATATCATTTCCTGCCCAAATCTCAGGCCTTGTCATTGAAATGTAAACTTGGCTAAGAGAATTTATGATAAAATCATCTAATGCTTTTGCTGCTTCGTTATCCATCCTTCCAAGTTTTCAAATCATCTTAATTAAATCCTGCGTGTAAATTATCATTAATACAAGCTTCAGATAGTTTCAAAAAATGTTTTAATATCTCGAGCCCCTTGTGCAGTTCACTGCATCCTGCAGCAACAGCCTTTGTTGTAAAATTAGTGATCTTTTTGGACGGATAGTATAAATGAACGACAAATGGTACGAACAACTTCATGGATCCAATGAAATTTGTAGATTCATTGGATACAAGAAAGCATGTGACACTAGTTTATGATAACCCATCTTTTGGAAACATGATTCAGTTTCGTTTTATAAATAATGGATTGATGAAAGGTGAAAATTGCATATATCTTACACATGAAGACCCTAAAATAATTAAAAAAGAGATGGATGAGAGCGAAATAGATGTAAAAGAATTTGTGCAAAAAGGCCTTTTACACATACAACAAATCTCCAGTCCAGAAAAAGATCCTAAAGGAATACTGATTGGCTATGAAAATATCATAAAACAAGCCACTGCTGACAAAAAACCGCCATACCGGATTGTAGGCAGAATTATGCCCAACATTGGAGTAGAGGTAGCAATGTCAGTCCAAATTGCAATAGAACGCATGACTCATAGCATTTTTGAAAATCTCAATTCGACTGTTCTTTGTGAATATGATTTTAATGAAATTCCAACTAGGGATCATAAGATGTTGATTTCTCGCCTTTGTACATATCATCATGCCGCAATTGTTTCAACTCGCAGTGGGATTGCCATGGCAGATTATCTATGAGGAAAATCTAGAATTATTTCATTATTACTTTGATCATTATCTTAAACAATCTCCAACAAATCACACCACGTCATTACGCTAGTCATTACCAACTTTTCAGGCGTGAAAGAACGGGGTTGTCTTTTTACTCTTTGTCGATAAATTCTTTTGCGAAATTAGAAAAACACTTGCTTTAATTATGAATGGATTTAGGTAATTAGTCTATATTTTATTATTGATTCTAAAACTATGAATGAATCTATGCACTTTTCTATGAATTACTTTTTCAAACATGAGATTTAGGAACAAGAAATTTTATAAACAACTACATTAAATATGGAACTTTCATCAAGTTTTATTCTTTCCCAATAATGGGAG
>CAYSWR010000094.1:0-1902 GCA_964434855.1 uncultured Nitrosopumilaceae archaeon
GATGATTTTTACGCTGTAATTTTCGTGGTTTTTCTTTTATTCTCTGCTGATTTCAGGGCTCGTTTTGTAGCAAGCTCAAATATCAGCTTGTCGATGTAGAATCCTTGTTTTGAATCTAGATTTAGCTTGTACATTATGGCCTTTCCAACAGTCCTTGTTCTAGAAACTACTCCTTGCTGTTCTAGATTTCTAATTTCATTTAATGCAGTTTTGAAGGAAACTCCAGAATTCTTGGCAATGTCTGAAACTGAATAGTCCCAATCCTTGAAGGTTGCAAGGAAATCTAGGATCTTTGATGTGCTGCCTGGAAATACACTCTCTAACGATCCGCTTTGTAGTGCCTTGTTTTTAGAAACTGTTATTCTTTTCATACTAGTGGTAATGGCAGCATTATTAATATAATTACCTATCATTATGTAAATAATTACATAATACTTAAATGCGTGAAATGACACATGGAACCATTGCTAGATGAGATAAGCAAGGCAATACTAAGAAAATTACTATACGACAATAGAATTGGTGGCAAACACATTTCACTTGAAAATCTAAAGACAGGTTTTCCATCTCATCTAAAAGGCGATGTGGATAAGAAACTAAAGAAGCTAGTGAAAGAAAATCTGATTTTACAACATCCTACATCTTATGGTCCACAGTATGCGTTGAATCCTCAAAGATTAAAGGAAATCATCAATATTCTGGGTGACAAGTAACAGATGATAAATAAAAAGAATTAATGTTGATTTTAGGGGGGCTAATACTCAGGATCCAGTAGATGTCTCACATAGAAGTGACGCGTACAACAAACATTAGCTGCACTGCATTATTGGACAGACTAAAGTTATGATTTACACAATGCCAACGAGTCCAGCAAGTTCTTTTCTGCAAGAAGATCCAAGTTCTTCTGCAGCTTTTTCTGGAGTGATTTTGTTTACAAAGACGCCGTATCCTCTTTCTAGTCCAGACCAGTGTTCAGACTGGGGATAAACTTCGATGTGCCAGTGAATCTGTCTGTTGCTTTTCTTTTCAGGTGAAAGATGGAACACCATGTTGTAAGACGGATTCTTCATCGTATTTGCCAGTCCACCAAGTGTTGCACGCAGAATTAAAGAAAGATCGTTTATCTCTTTTTGCGTGATCTTTGAAAAACTCGTTGTGTGTTTTTTTGGATATATCCAAAATTCGTATGGGTGCGATGGAGCCCACGGGCAAAAGGCAAGAAAACCTTCAGTCTGAAGTATCTGTCTTGGTCCCCCTGTTTCTGTAACAACTGCCTGACACATTGAACAGACGCCTTTTTCGTTTAGAATTCTGTGAGCAGCCTCTGCCTCTTGTTCTATGGTTGGAGGAATTGTAGAAAATGTTACAATATTAAGATGCGGATGTGGGGTAATGCCGCCTGCCTCTTTGCCATGATTTACGTATATGGATACGTACGTTACTCCCCTTTGGGTGTAAAGCCAACGCAACCTGTCCTGAATTACGACAAGGACGTTTGACCATTGTTCTGTGCTAATTGCTGAAAGAGGATCTTTGTGATTTTCAGATGCTACTACGATATAGTGATATCCATAGGCTGGCTCGCTGTAAAGCGGTCTGTCACTGTAAGAATTTTCAGAAGTTGTGGTTACCACAGGAGTTTTGCTTTCAAAGACTCGTACAGACCAGTTTCGAACAAAATAGTCCTCGCTGTCTTGCAGTCTTTGCAACATTCCATCCTTTGCTACAAGGGAAAGCAAAGACGGGTTTGTCATCTCTTCATTGCCAGGACAGAAGGGACACTTTTTTGAATCAGCTACTGCGTGATTTTCAGGAGAAACAATAACAAATCTCTCAATAGTGTAATCTTTTCGTAGATCCCCCATTAGTTAACATCGAGGAGGTAGTAATTTAAAACCTTTG
>CAYSWR010000095.1:0-1784 GCA_964434855.1 uncultured Nitrosopumilaceae archaeon
TTGTCTTTGATTTTTTTGATGTGTTCATATCTTGCATTAATGATTTTAGAATTATGCCCATTTACAGCTAGATTCTTTTTTGCTACTTCACACATATTTTTGTCAAAATCAATACCAACGGATCTAATTCCCATCGACTCGGCTTCCAAAAGTATCGTACCGGTTCCACAAAAAGGATCACATAAAATTTCATCCTCATTTAATCCAGAAAGATTCACCATTGCTCTACTAAGCTTCCAGTTTAGTTCAAAAGGTGATTTGATTACCTTCTTTGGCCTTTTTTGTGCTGGAACTTTGGTAGAATAACCAAGATAGTTCTGGTTATCAGTAAAAATAAGATAAACTGTTAGTGCTGGATTTGACAGAGAAACTCTGGCTCCAGAAGCTTGTTTGATTGTAGCACCAACCGTCTTTTCTATGCTAGAAAGATCGATTCTTTTTGATGATAAATTGATTGTCCTGCATGCAAACGTGTCTGATTTGTGTAATAGTGCCAAGTCAAGCTCTGAGAACAAATCAGAGAATGTGTCTACAATCTTTCCTGCAGTTCTTACAAAGGTAGCTCGTTGAGCTATCTTATCCGATGGAACCTTAGAATTTGTTATGACAAGCTTGGAATCTGTCTCATATGATGTGTCTTTGTCATAGCTTTTTGACATGGAAATAATCTCATCTTTAGCTAATTCTATATTTTCACCTGATACAACAAAAAAGCTTTGCATTAGACAATTGCCTTGGATATGATAGGTGAGACATCGACTATACCTGTCTTACCAGGAATGGTGTTTGTGCTAACTATCTTTGATATTCCTGCCTTTCTGATTCTTTTTTCTGCGTCACCAATCAGCAATGCATGTGTGCATGCTGCGTAGATGTTTCTACACTTTTGTTTTTTTAGAAATTCAGCTGCCTTTACTATACTTCCACCAGTGCTTATCATGTCATCAACTAAAATCAAATCTCTTCCAATCACTTGTTTTTGGTTTGCTGATCTGATCTCTACTTTGCCAGTCTTTCTATCTCTGTGTTTTTTTAATGCAATGAATCTGGTGCCAAAAAGTCTTGCAAAATATCTTGCTCGTTCGATTCCACCAAGGTCTGGCGAAACAACTAGCGGGTCTTTTAGCTTTAATTTTTTGAAATATTTTACTAACTCTGATATTGCACTGACATTTGTTGCTTGAATCTTGAAATGATTTAATGCCATTTTGCTGTGGATATCAACTACAATGACTTTGGTTGCACCCGCAGCTTGAAACATCTTTGCAACAACAGACATTGTAACTACTTCGCCTGGAAGAAATTCCTTGTCTTGTCTTGCATATCCAAGATATGGTACTACAGCATAAACTTGTGAAGAGTATTTTTTTGCTTTTGTGACAAGTGAGAGCGCATGTATTAGGTTAGAATCAACAGGTGGATAGGTGGATTGTACTACTACAATTTTGCCATTTTTTGGCTTGCCGCTAACAGTGATCTTGCTTTCTCCATCTGGGAAGATCCTTAGATCAGACCTAAGGTATTTTCCTTTTAGCTTTATTGCTATCTTTTTTGCAAGGTCTTCTGAAGCCCTTCCACCTATTATTGTAAAATTACTCAACAAATGTCATCGAGTGGTGGCTCATTCTTAAGTTTTCAGCTTGATTTTAGGAGTATGTGAATAGTATGTAAAAAGTATGTATTTGATGTATGTGAATTGTATGTATTTGATGTATGTGAATTGTATGTATTTGATGTATGTGAATTGTATGTGTTTGATGTATGTGAATTGTATGTGTTTGATG
>CAYSWR010000096.1:0-504 GCA_964434855.1 uncultured Nitrosopumilaceae archaeon
AAGCATGGATCTTTCAATACGGTCAACGTCTGCAAAGGCATTACCAGAGCTTGTCGCAGTTGTTCAAAAATGATCTACAAAGCTTCTGTTACATTTCACAAGGATTTCATAGAAATAAACAAAGATGAGATATCAATTGGAATAATAGCTGACCGGAGAAAGGCAAGGCCAACAAAGAATTGATTGAAAAAATTTCCAAATATTTTGATGTTCCCAAATCTAATGTCAGAATTGTATCAGGAGAAAAATCCAGGAAGAAACGAGTTGAGGTAATCTAATCATTAGATTGTTCAGTAAGATCTGGCACTAGCCATTCCATTACTTTATCAATGTTTTTTGAATGTAACAATATCTTGATTGGACCCAAAGGAGATTCTTCAGCTTCTTCACAGAGTGCAATCACATTTATAAATGCAGCCTGCTTGTTCAAATAAAACCAAGTAGTATCTCCTTGTAAATTATATCTCATCTGACGTCTGTATGTTTTTGTAGATTTGCGAGATT
>CAYSWR010000096.1:576-1779 GCA_964434855.1 uncultured Nitrosopumilaceae archaeon
CTTTTTCTGGATCCTCTGAAGGGTTAACTGCAGCGTATGCTTCTATCTTACATGTGATTTGTGGAATTTTCACTTTATCCAGCCTTTTATGATATTGTAAGCAGAATCGATTAGTTGCGGGATTGTCAGATTATTGTTAGAGATGGTTTCGTCGGCAAGTGCTATAGAATCACTCATGCCCACACCCATCTCTCTAGAATCACGCTTCACAAAGTCTTGACGATCTTCAGGTGCATCAGATCTTGCTCTGCCAGATAGAAATTTGAATCTCGTATCTGAGGAAGCATGAATTGCAAGAATTTTGACTATTCCAAATTTTTTTAGAACATCAACTTCTGCAATAGATCTTAGACCATCAATTAGTATCACATCAGATTTTGAGTTGGCAATTTGATCTTTTATTAGCTCAGCAACTGCACCTAGTCCATTTTTTTCACGTAGTTCAAGCATGAGTTTGCCAAGATTTGCACCTGTTGGTTCAATCTTTCTTCTTGCGGCTTCTGCCCGTACAGCATCACCCATAGTTATTTTATCAAATCCTTTTGATTTTAGGCCATCAGCTATCGTAGTTTTTCCAGCACCAGGCATTCCTGTAAGACAGACGATTAGTTTTTCCATGTATGCCAAGTCTGATTTCTAATCTATGAAGCTACCGGAAATCATATAAACACACACCCAAAAAATTTGTAATGCGAACTTTTGTTGCAGTAGAGATCAGTAACGAGTCCACATTAAATGCCATAGCAAAGTTACAATCAGATCTTAAAATCGAGGCAAGACCAGTCAGCAAAGAAAACATGCATTTTACATTACTTTTCTTGGGCGAGATATCAGATGACATGGCTCCAAAAATAATGGAGTCGCTGAGTTCTGTTTCATTTAGTCCAATAGAAATGAATTTCGTCGATGTTGGTGCTTTTCCAAATCTCAAGTCGCCCCGTGTTGTGTGGATTGGTGTCGATAAGGATGCTGCAAAAAATCTTGTAGAGCTTGCTTTACAAGTTGAAGAGAAGCTACGCCCCTTGGGATTTAGAAACGACAAGCCATTCAAACCACATTTGACTATATTTAGAATCAAGAACAGAATTAATGATATTTCTCATGAGTTGAACAAGTTTAGATCGGTAGAGGTTGGCCATGAGTCTATTTCTGAGTTAAAGTTTAAGAAAAGTATCTTAACACCAACTGGGCCTATATACTCTG
>CAYSWR010000097.1:0-1748 GCA_964434855.1 uncultured Nitrosopumilaceae archaeon
ACACAAAATAATACTTGAAGATCGTAAATTAATCAAGGTTTAACTGATTCTGCAGAACTAATTATAGTAACACTTACTAGCTGTGGCCTATCATGCTTTTTTTGTCATATTATACACAACTGTATATACCGGGGGTGGGTTTCGAACCCACGACCTCCAGATTATGAGTATTACCCTTTTGTGAGGAGACTGGCACTCTAGGCCAGGCTGAGCTACCCCGGCACAAATTACGCCTAAACTTCTTATGCAATTAAATGTAGCTTGAATGAGGAAACTAAACTTTTTAGTCCAAACTCATGGTGCAGTAACTAAAGATCATTATAGGTAGTGCCTTCTGAAAAAATAATCTTAATCTTGAAATGTGTTTAATAAATTTGGATCAAATGTTACAGCATTTGCAGGATCTGTCGCATAAATCAAATGATGGTGGTTTTGAAGAAGTTGAGCAATCCAGATTGGACGCTTATTCCTTTCAATCCCATTAACATCATAGGTACACAAGAAAGAACATTGGTACTTGTTAAAATTTGAATGAAACAAGCGCTCTATAATCAGTTCAGCCTGAATGCCTTTCTGTGTGCTTACATCAGGAATGGTACGTCCTATGACTCTGTAGGGTGGTTTTGAATCTGCAGTTACAGTTTTTAACAAATCATTATATCCTGATTCTAATCCGCCTTGTCTTTCCAAAATGTTTTCGATTTGATATATGTGCAGTAGGTTTTTTCGTTTAAAATGATCTATATCAATACCAAGTGAGGCAATTTCATCCTCGACTAGAGTTACTTCATCATGTGTAAGACAAATGACATGTTCTCCCTTTTTTAAGCCATTTTCTAAATAACGATATTTTACCAAATTGCCATACTTTACATCATCATAAAGTAGCATTGAATGATTTGGTTCATTCAAGTTATCCACATCTTTTAAGGTTGGATAAATATTTACATCAACCATATTGTGAAACCTCCTCGTTACCAACATATTCCAATTTCATTTTATTCAAGAAATCTTTGATTTTATCATAATCTTGCAAAAGCTTTTTTCCTTTCTCAGTGATGGTTATTGGTGAATCATGAATAAGGTCCTCGTTTCTTAACGCTTCCAAATATCTTGAAAATTTATCAAATGAAAGGTTACAACGCTGTTGAATTCTAGTGGGTTTTACCTCGCCAGAGGAATCTTCGTTTTGTACTGCCGTTAGAATGTCGTAAAAAATTTCCAATTTAGTTCGTTTTTCTCTCCTTGTCAACAATATACAAACGTCTTTCTGATAAATAAAACTCTCTTTAGTACTCCCTAAAGGGAGTAATGCCTTATTGTATAATTTGTTAATATTATACGTTGATGATGTCGGAAGTACATATTTGCACTTGCGTTGATAGTGAATGCAACACACATCCTTCCAACAGGCTTCTTCACGTTGATGGCGAATGTATTCACTTGGATGGAACGAGTCATAAAATTAAGACCAAAAATAACGCTGAACATAAGAAATACACATGTCAGGCCTGTAATACTGAGGTTGAGTTATACTGGGAATCACAATACAATGGAATACGAGGTAGATGCCATAAATGTGGTACAAACTGGGCCGAATCATGACAAGTAGCTCAATCTAATTTCTGTAGTTTTACTGAATATTTTAATGCAGGTAGATGTAGCTCACTGGGTGTTTGCAATTTTTTTCCAGTCAACATCTGTCTTTGTAACCCACTGGAACTTCTTTTGAAGAGCTGAAGTGTAAA
>CAYSWR010000098.1:0-1748 GCA_964434855.1 uncultured Nitrosopumilaceae archaeon
CTTGCCCAAGGAGCAATCGAAGGATCTATTCACATGCCTCTTGGTGCAGTTATCAGAAATGCAAAGAAGGGCAAACTAGAAGACCTTAAGAGCAAAAAGATCTGCACACACTGTTCTGGAGGATATAGAGGAAACATGGCAGCCGAAGAGCTTAACAAAGCTGGATTTCAATCGGTAAATCTGGAAGGCGGATTTGAAGCTTGGTCCAAGGTATGAAAAAGTAATACTAATCAGTGATGTCAGGTATAACAGGAGGCCAGCTGTGGAAAAGAAGTTGAAAAGATACAATTACTGAAAAAGGAGCTTCAAGAAGATAAAATGAATAGTTATTCCATAAATGAGAAGATATGGAAGGTTCTCTTTAGACTAGGCGAACAAGCTGATATAGAAAGATTCGAAGACATATTGGTTCCTGATGAAGATAGAATGCTTGCTATTACAGCTGATACAGGCATGTTTTTTAATATAATGCTAAAAGCCATGAAAGCTAGAAGAATATTAGAGATAGGCACTTCCACTGGCTATTCGACTCTTTGGTTTGCTGATGCGATAATGCAAAACAACTTGGAGTACACAAAAACAGGAAAACCAATTATCACTATAGATGAGAATCCTTCAAAGGTTGAGAGAGCAAGAAAACATTTTGATCAAGCTGGTGTAAAAGAGATTATAGAAATAAGAGAAGGCATGGCCAAGAGCATTCTATCCACGATGGTAAAAGATTACCAAAATAATAACAACAAAAATGAAGCTGGGCTATTTGACTTTATTTTCATTGACGCAGATAAAGAAAACGCCATAGATTATTTTGAATTAACATTACCTATGGTAAGAATCGGAGGAATTATTGCTGCAGACAACATGTTGCATCCAGAAAGTTGTGTGCAAGAGATGACAAAGTATGGTAATTACGTAAAAAACAAACCAAACGTGCAATCTGTGACAGTACCTATTGGCAACGGTGAAGAGATCACAATAAAAATATCATAGAATAAGAAAGAACAATATTGTTTAGATTTCATGTAGATTCGAATTTATTTTACAATCAAAGTGGGTCAAAAATAGTCCCATGATGGTGGTATATTCCTACAAGACCTGCACCTACAATTTATCAGCAATCTCTAAAAGCATTGTATTATACATTTTAGAAATTGAAAACCCTACACTTTTCAATAATTGTAATTGTTTCATTTCTCATTTTGATTCATTTTTCCATCAATCAAGCCATGAGGACAAACAGTAAGTAAATTCAAAAGACGTCCACCCTTACAAATCCAATAATCAGTTGTCAAGATTAGTGTCAGCAACAAAATCCAAAAACTGTATAAAATGTAAAACGGATATTTCAGATACAGATTTGTACAAAATTGTAATGTATATTGTTGACCAAAAATTTTCAGATCATCATTACGAACACGTAGAATGTCCAGATAGATTTTCTGTCTAGTCCTTTATTGCATAAACTTGATCATAACCAATGAAGAAAAATTACACAAGCGTGGCAGAAATTTCCTTTTTACTCTGGCAAAAGATCTAGATGAGTACAATTACATGACGATCACTAAAGCTCGAGTCCTATCAGACTAAACACATAAGCCAGATAATTTTGGATCTCTAAAGTCCTAATCTGTTAAGATCCAGTACATTTTTGGAAAAGAACCAAGAAATATTATAAGGAATGAGGAAGTAATGTTAACATGGGGAAAGTATTAGCTGGTAAGACCTCTGACATACCAAAAGGTGAAATG
>CAYSWR010000099.1:0-1691 GCA_964434855.1 uncultured Nitrosopumilaceae archaeon
CAGTCGGGGCTCGGACTAACTGTTGACGCGGACCCGATGGGACTCGAACCCACGACCTGACGCTCCGCAAGCGTCCGCACTATCCAAGCTGTGCAACGGGTCCAATAGAGAGTCAGTCTGCCCGTTATAATACATTTCAAAAATGTTTACAAAACAAAAAAGCTATGCTTGTTGCTCTGCTTTTTTGACAAAGACATAATTCATTATTAGTCCAGCAATTATTCCACCAATTATTGGTCCAACCCAATAAATCCAGTGGAACTCCCAGAATCCTGAAACTAGTGCAGGACCAAATGTTCTCGCAGGGTTCACGCTTGCTCCAGTAAGTGGTACACCTACCAAGTGGATCAAAAATATCATTCCACCAATTGCAAAACCTGCAAATCCTGAAGCCGCTTTTTTGTGTACGGCAGTCATGAAAATTACAGTTACCAAGAAGAATGTCAAAATCATTTCAACGCCAAGACCTGCTATCACATCATTATTCAAAAGTGCGCTTGGTCCACCTTGTGTTCCAAAGTTTACTTTAGCACCAAGCTCTGGCAGAATTGCTTTGTGTGCTACTGCCGCAGCTATTGCACCAATTAACTGAAATATGATGTAAGCAATTCCATCTTTTATTCCAATTCTTTTAGTAACAATCATAGAAATAGTCACAGCTGGATTGATGTGAGCGCCAGATACATGACCAAATGTATAGACCATCAGACCAATTGCAGCACCATGTCCAAGTGAGATCATTATTATTCCTTCAATTGAAAGCCCTGTACCAAAAGCAACTGCTGCCAAGGTTACAGAAAGCGGTCCAAAGAAAACTAGTCCGAAAGTGGCAATAGATTCAGCAAACCATGCCCTTGGATTGACCATTATTCATCAAACCTCGATATATGCCATATAAAACATTCGAATGATTTTTGATTATATCTAGGAAAAAATAATTAGGGAAGAGGTGATGCATAAACCATGCTTTCTGTTGGGGATATAGTACCTGATTTTAGTTTAAAAGATGCGAAAGGAAACATAGTTAAAAAATCGGATCTCAAAGGCAAAAAATATGTGGTATACTTTTACCCAAGGGACTTTACTCCAGGATGTACTACTGAAGCAGCTGAATTTGCACGTGATTATAAAAAATTCAAGAATTCAGATATTGAGATAATAGGAATTAGTCCAGACGATGTTGAATCACATAAGAAATTTGGTGAGAAAATGGAGGTCCCATACATTTTACTTGCAGATACAGAAACTGAAATAGCAAAAAAGTTTGGAGTGTGGGGAAAAAAACAGTTCATGGGACGTGAGTACATGGGAGTAAACAGAACTACTTTCTTGATAGATGCGAAAGGAAAGATTATCAAAGTATTTGAAAAAGTAAAACCTGTAGGACATGCCCAAGAGGTCCTAGAGGTTTTTAAAAATTAAAATAAAATTTTGTTTTAAGATGGTTTCCAGCCAGCTGGCATGGTACTATGTGGTTTTGTCGTAGATTGAGCAGGTTGTGGTTTTTCAGCTTCTGCTTTCTGTTGCTGTACTCTTTCAAGATACTCTTTTTCGTATTCTGCCAATTCTTTACCTCTTGATCTTTTCTGTGATGATGAGGATGTTGATTGTGAGCTCGTAGATTCTACTTGAGATACAGTTGGCGCTTCTTCAAATTTTATTGCGACTGTTTGAATAAATTGTTTGTCAGG
>CAYSWR010000100.1:0-1622 GCA_964434855.1 uncultured Nitrosopumilaceae archaeon
ACACCAGCAGATAACTATCCTATCGATAAACGTATAACATTTTGTGGCACAAATTCTACAAAATCTAACAGATACATAACTGAATTTAATGTACCAACTTTCTGTGCACAGCCTCTAGCTATAACAACAGATTCGTCAGGAAATGTTTGGTTTACAGAATCAAATACAGGAAATATAGCAAAGTTTGATCCCTTTTCCAGAATTTTCACAGAGTATCAAAATGACAGGTGGCCCAAAGGTGACCAATCTATGATGTGGGGAATAGCTTACGCATTAGATGGAAACATCTGGTTTACAGATGAATCTCATGATGTGATATGGAAGTTTGATAAGAATAACTTTACCAGTTTCAAATATCCTCTATCTGGAGCAAAAGAGACGTTTCCTCAGAGAATTGTCATTGATGACCAAAAACTTCTTGTAAATGACTTTACAGGAAACAAGATTACGTTTTTTGATCCTAGTCAGTCAGGTAAAGAAATACAGTATTCCAAAGTAAACTCCCTAACTAATGATACCCTTACATCTTCTTTAACTGTTGATTCTAACAAAATGATCTGGTACACTGTTTGGAAGTTTCAAGAAGGAGGAGGTCTAATACGATATGATCCACAAACTTCCAATGGAACTGCGTTTAATCTTCCATATGGAATGTTAGCACCTAATGGAATTTCATCTAGTCCAGAAAATAAGATCTGGATTACCGATGCTGCAAGCAGTTTCTTTTTCAGTTTTGATCAGCAATCACAACAGTTCACAAGATTCACTACATCAATACCTCGTGAAAGCACATACGGAAATTCTTCTGGATTAATCAAGACTCCCATATCAAGACCATATTGGAATCAATTTGATAATACAGGAAGACTATGGTTTAATGAACAAACTGGAAATAGCATAGCAGTTTTTGATCCTACAAAAGAAACACTTGTAGAATATTTTGTACCTTCACAGAATCCCAATTGGTCTGATTGTAGCGGTATCAAAGATTGTGGAGTTGCACAAGTGTTAGATTTTACCATAAACAATGACAAGATTTGGTTTACAGAATGGGTAGAAAATAACATCGCTGTTCTTGATTCTAGTATTCCACTTCCAATTGAAGTAAATGTTGATAAAAAAGATCTAACTTTGAGTCGTGCAGATAATTCTACAATTTTATTCACCATTACACCAAATGAACAACTTGCTGAGCCAATTACATTAACAACTGCAAACACTTCGACTCTAAATGACATAAAAGTCACAAATGAGGGCCAGATTACTCTTGGAAATAAAGCTGAGACTGTTCCTTTTACAGTTTCTGTAGACAGATTCGCATTGTCTGGTACTTACAAAATTCTGCTGGGAGCAAGATATCAAGAAGTCACCGTATCACAATATGTAACAGTTACAGTAAAGTAAGAAGTGGTTCCCAAACTAGACGCAGATATTGGTATTTTTGTGTATAGTACCAAGTTTAAAGGAGTCAGTGGAAAGATAAAATCATCTCCTGAAGATTTTTTTGTCTCTGAAATTTTAGATGAAAAAGCGTTATCAAAACTTTCCAAGACAGATGGATATCCAGTATACAAATTAAAAAAACATGGAATCGATACTAATCATGCTCTTTCTGAAATTTT
>CAYSWR010000101.1:0-1619 GCA_964434855.1 uncultured Nitrosopumilaceae archaeon
TCTAGCTTACTCTTCGCCAAAGCGAGTGTAGTTTGTTACAAGATCTTTTAACGGAAAACGTTTTCCACTCACAATTTTAAGATCTACTTTTATCTTGTTTTTTTCAATGTTAATGATATTGTAAGTATTTTCAAAAAATCCTCGCATTCTTTCAGAAGATGTAGTTCCAGCATTTACTATTGAAAGATTTCCAAAATCCCAGATCCATGGTCTGTGTTTGTGACCACATAACACCAGATCAACTTTGCTTGAAAGTGCTGTTCGTAACACGTCGCCTGCATCAATTACAGTGACTCTGTCAGTGCCACTGTCAGGAATTCCTATCAAATGGTGATGCATTGCAACAATCTTGGTACTTTTTGGATATTTCTTCATGGTTCGTTCTAACCACAAATTTTGTCTATATCCCACCTCACCTTCATCTCTGTCTGGTCTGGCAGTGCCCAAAGTAACCAAAACAACGTCGTCATCAAGAACATTAACAGTCTCAAATGGAAAGAATTTCTTGAAAAGGAGATATCCCGTGTTTCTATAGTCATGGTTTCCGCTTATTGCAATTATTTTTTCCACTTCAAATTTGGCAAATTTTGCTTTACATTTTTCATATTCTTTCTTTAGTCCTTCATTTGTAAGATCTCCTGTTACTAGTACAGCAGCAGGTCCTAGATCGTTTACTTCCTCAACTACTTTATCAAATATTTCTTCATGAAATTGAGAACCAACATGTATGTCCGAAAGCTGTACTATTTTCATGATTCTTTATTTATCAATACAGAATTATAGTTTAAGGATTGGCTTTTTTGATTATGTAACGATTCCATCTCAGCTTTACACAAAAATGAAAATTTCTTCGTTAGAGTTAAATAGACTAGTCCGACAAACTTGTCTGTTTTGGCAAAGCAAGCTGCGGTCATAAAAGGAGATGGCACTGGTCCTGAGCTTGTTAATGCCATGATGCATGTCTTAAAGTCTTGTAACAGCCAAACTGAGTTGATTTTGTGCGAAGCTGGTTCTGAACAATGGGAAAAACATGGAGGTGCAACCTACATACCAGACACTACAATGAAATTGCTTGAGGAAAGTGATGCTTGTTACAAGGGACCAACTACTACTATTCCCAAACCAAATGCACCAAGAAGTGTTGCTGTTACCATTCGCCAGAAATTTGAGCTTTACAGTAACATAAGGCCGATCAAGACATATGACAGATTGTCACCAAACAAAAAGCTTAACTTTGTTTGTTTTAGGGAGGCAACAGAAGGACTCTATGCAGGAATCGAGTTTAAGATATCAGATGATGCAGCTATAGCAATAAGAAAAATCACACGAAAAGGCTGCCAGAGAATAGTAGGCGCTGCCGTTTCATATGCAAAGCAACACAATCTAAAAAAGATCTTTGCAATAACAAAGCGAAACATACTCAAGGAAACCGATGGAATATTCTGGAGTGAGGTTGAAAAGGCAATTAGAGACAACCCGGGAATTGATGTTGAAGAATATTACATAGACAACATGACACAGCAACTAGTCAAAAATCCAGAGAGATTCAACGATTCTATTTTGTTAAGCACAAATCTGTTTATGGATATCATATCAGAATGTGCTTCTGGAAACATTGG
>CAYSWR010000102.1:0-1554 GCA_964434855.1 uncultured Nitrosopumilaceae archaeon
TGCCGAAAACTCGGAGATCTAAATCTGCAAGATTCAGGCCGAACTCTTTTCTTGCGCACTCCTTCGAATCTTCAGTAATATCAATCAGGGGCGTTGCATTGACAACGTTTCCATCATCTGGTTTTTCTAGATGAGGGACCTTGCTCCATATCTCTCGCTCAAAATGCTCTAGCAGAATGCTGTCAATGTTACTTCCTTTATTTAGATCCTGCAATTTCTCCACTGTACTATCATGCGCAGTAAGGTTTTATAAAAGATACAATAGGTCCCAATCGTTTTGTGCCTTGATTTTCATATCTAATTCGCCAAAATAGTCCCATGATGGGATATATTGAGATTTTCATTTTTACTTGTATTGCATATTGTGATTTCATTTTAAAATAGTATGGATACAATTTATCAGCAATCTCTAAAAATACCGTAAACTGAAAATTAATGTGAAAACTCTACATCTTTCAATTATATCACTTGCTTAATTTTTTCAATCAAATCTTTTTCTTCTAATGCTCTGATAACCAAAGTTCTCATGTTTCTTATTCTAGCTGAATCTTCGTCATACATCTTGTATGCCTCAATTACATTGTAAAAGTCATAATTTTCAAGATAGAACTTGATGGCCTTTATTAGTTCAACATAATCATCAGAAGAATAATCTAACTCCTTGATTTTTTTGCAAACAACCTTGAATACTCCCTCTATTTTCCCAACCTGTTTTTTTATAATCTCAAGATCGTCTGGTTCGCCTTTTAGTTCATTTAAAATTGTATGTGCTTCAAGTGTCTGAGTCAAAAGGCTTTTGATATAGTCATCCATAACATTGATCACATTCCATAAAGAATACCTTTTAATTTCATGGAAAATTAGTTTTCTTATGGTAGAGGTATTATATCAAGATCTAAGCAATCAAGACTTTCAAAATTTCTACATTGCCATACCAAAAAACTGGAAAGGCGGAAGGGATAAGGAGGTTACGGTTATAGTTTCTGATATTTGTGTGGTCATCCCACAAACAATTTCAGGGGCTACAGGTGAATTAAAAGTTCTTAGACTCCTTGAGGCAATGATGGAAGGCGGTGTAATTAATGCTGGGGACATTCAAAAAGCAATAGAACACATATTGTAACTATTTGACGAAACTAAACGAGGATCTAAATTAGACACAAAACATATGCTCAAACCTTAAAGAAGCATCATAAATCATATTCTTAAAAATCGAAATTTAGGAATTAAATGACATTTGATACGAACCGTTTACTGTGTAAGTAGAATGAGAATTTACTTTTTTTCTTTTCTTAATTCTCCTTGTTCTTTGATTGCTTCTTGTAATTCTTGGTTTTGCTTATGGAGTATAATCTTTGTTTCTCTAATCTGTCTCGAAATCCAATCAATCTTTTTCTGGATTCTTTTGTCTTCTTCTTCAAAATTCATAGTTACATCCTTAAACTTTTTCCTCTTTTATCCGTACCTGAATTACATTTGATAAGAACAGTTAATGGGTCCAAAAAAGGTATTGTTGTAGTTATTCAAAGTAATCCGATTGACGACCTCGATGAT